>NZ_DAISXK010000065.1:0-6182 GCF_036825875.1 Paucihalobacter sp.
AAACAAAGACGGTTTTCTGAAGAATTTAAAAAGTCTATTGTCAATGATTTTGAAAGTGGTTAAATTTAGTGTTCTGCTGTTAAACCCAATAAGTAGTATTCGACTTTCAACAATCTGAAATAACACTTAATTAAGAATACAACTACAAATAAAAACCTAAATAATTATAATTACTCGATTAAAGACTTAGCCCATGAAATGGCCTCGTCTAATTCTTCAAATATTCGGAA
This sequence comes from Paucihalobacter sp., assembly GCF_036825875.1. Taxonomy (NCBI): domain Bacteria; kingdom Pseudomonadati; phylum Bacteroidota; class Flavobacteriia; order Flavobacteriales; family Flavobacteriaceae; genus Paucihalobacter; species Paucihalobacter sp. Next base: position 231 of record NZ_DAISXK010000065.1, read on the forward strand.
AGGTTTTTTTAGAAATAACTTTTCAATTTCAGCATTAATTTTTGCTTTGTAATCTTTTGCTATAACACCAAACCCAGCCAAGGTTTCTAGCTTGGAAGTTTCAAAATAAATAGAGGGATCTACTGAATAGGAATTTATGCGATGCGTTAGATACACAAAAGGTTTTTTATGATAGTAATCCAAAGCTTTTTCTACAAGTACATCCTGTAATTTAGCAGTCACACTAACGCCTTCATTCATAACGACTAACATATAGCCATCATAAAAAGTGATAGTGCAAAAATTTAATATTTGTACTTGTGACATACTTAAAATTATAACTTAATAAGTTTGCGGCAAAAAAAACTCCTTTAAAACGATTAAAGGAGTTTTATGATTGTCTAAATGATTTACGACTTCGTGTGCTCTTCAGATTTTTCAATCTTTACACTCAATTTATCAGAGTCACCATCGAGATCCATAATAATGACATCGCCTTCAACAATTTTTGAATTGATGATTTCTTCAGCAAGTGAATCTTCAATATATTTCTGAATCGCACGTTTGAGCGGTCTCGCACCATATTGTTTGTCAAAACCTTTTTCTGCAATATAATCTTTCGCCTTTTTGCTCAACTTAAGCGTATAACCGATATCTTTAATTCTGTCAGTTAATTGCTTTAATTCAATATCGATAATTTTATTGATATCTTCTTTTTCAAGACTATTGAACATCACTACATCATCAATTCTATTTAAGAACTCAGGAGCAAATGCTTTTTTAAGCGCATTTTCAATAACGCTTCTAGTGTTATCATCTGCTTGTGCCGTTCTGGCAGATGTACCAAAACCAACACCTTGTCCAAAATCTTTTAATCTTCTGGCACCAATATTAGACGTCATAATGATGATCGTATTTCTAAAATCAATTTTTCGACCCAAGCTATCAGTTAAAAAACCATCGTCTAATACCTGCAGCAGCATGTTAAACACATCTGGATGGGCTTTTTCTATTTCATCTAATAAAACGACCGCATACGGTTTACGTCTGATTTTTTCAGTGAGTTGACCGCCTTCTTCATAACCAACATATCCTGGAGGTGCACCTACAAGTCTTGAAATGGCGAATTTTTCCATGTATTCACTCATATCAATTCTAATCAAAGCATCTTCGCTATCAAACAACTCTCTAGCTAAGACCTTAGCTAATTGCGTTTTACCAACCCCTGTTTGACCTAAAAAGATAAATGAGCCAATGGGTTTATTAGGATCTTTAAGTCCGGCACGGTTTCGCTGAATGGCTTTAACCACTTTGGCAACCGCTTCGTCTTGACCAATAACTTTACCTTTTATTAAATCGGGTAGTTTTGCTAGTTTGTTACTTTCAGTTTGGGCTATTCTGTTCACAGGAATACCTGTCATCATCGATACAACATCAGCCACATTATCTTCAGTTACCACCTCACGGTGCATCTTAGATTCTTCTTCCCATTTTAGTTGTGCAGTAGATAGCTCTTTTTCAAGTCGCTTTTCATCATCTCTAAGCTTGGCGGCTTCTTCGTATTTTTGTTTTTTAACAACGGTATTTTTAGTTTCTTTTACAGCTTCTAGTTGTTTTTCAAGTTCAATTATTTGTTCCGGAACTTGAATATTGGTGATGTGAACACGCGATCCAGCTTCATCCAAAGCATCTATGGCTTTGTCTGGCAAAAAGCGTTCGGTCATGTATCTATTGGTCAATTTAACACATGCTATTATCGCTTCAGGAGTATAATCAACATTGTGATGTTCTTCGTATTTATCTTTTATATTATTTAAGATTTGAATCGTCTCTTCAACAGTCGTTGGTTCAATTATAACTTTTTGAAAACGACGTTCTAAAGCGCCATCCTTTTCAATATATTGTCTGTACTCATCTAAGGTCGTTGCACCTATACATTGTATTTCGCCACGGGCCAAAGCAGGTTTAAACATGTTTGAGGCATCTAAACTTCCTGTGGCACCACCAGCGCCTACAATAGTGTGGATTTCATCAATAAAAAGAATGATGTCGTCATTCTTTTCAAGTTCATTCATTACGGCCTTCATACGTTCTTCAAACTGACCACGGTATTTGGTACCTGCAACTAAGCTTGCTAAATCAAGAGTTACAACACGTTTATTGAATAAAATACGCGATACTTGTCGTTTAATAATTCTCAAGGCCAAACCTTCGGCTATGGCAGATTTACCTACACCTGGTTCGCCAATAAGTAGCGGATTGTTCTTTTTTCTTCTACTTAATATCTGCGAAACACGCTGTATTTCCTTATCACGACCCACTACAGGGTCTAATTTTCCTTCTTCGGCAAGTATGGTTAAATCTCTTCCAAAGTTGTCTAAAACTGGAGTTTTAGACTTTTTATTAGATTTCGGAGTCGATTGTGCAAAAGGATTTTGCTTTGAATCGTCTTCCTCATTCACGTCATCATCCGAAAAAGATTCTGCTTTTGGGGTATCTAAAAAGTCGTCGTCGTTTGTTATCATTGTTTTAAATTCTTCTTTTACATTATCATAGTCAACCTTAAGTTTGTTGAGTAACTTGGTGGTTGGATCGTTTTCATTCCTTAAAATACACAGCAACAAATGCGCAGTATTTATGGAAGTACTTTGAAAAAGTTTGGCTTCTAAAAAGGTGGTTTTTAAGGCGCGTTCGGCCTGTCTGGTGAGATGTAAATTCTTTTTTTCATTAGAATTAAGAGTCGCTTCAGGATTTGCCGGGCTCAGTATTTCTACTTTGCGTCGCAGTTGGTTAAGGTCTATTTCTAAAGATGTAAGAATATCTATTGCTTTGCCACTACCATCGCGTAACAGCCCTAACATTAAATGCTCAGTACCTATAAAATCATGGCCAAGCCTAAGTGCTTCTTCTTTGCTATAAGCTATTACATCCTTAACTCTTGGGGAAAAATTATCGTCCATGGTATCAAATTATCTGCTATAAAATTAATGAAATTCAACTGTCTCATGGCAATAATTATACCTAATTTAAGATAGTTAGAGCTAATTGATGAAAAAAAAAACATAAATCAAAGAAAATCAAGGTGTATTTATCAACTAAAAAATCATTTGATTTTGTTAATAAAAAGTATCAAAAACTTCCGCTTAAAGTCCTGTAAAACCTATTCAAATGGTTATATTAGCATGTTTTAAAAAAACCTACTAAAAATTAATTAAAAACTTATGGCAGAAGGAGAAAAGCTTATTCCAATTAACATTGAAGATGAGATGAAATCGGCTTACATTGATTATTCAATGTCAGTCATTGTGTCACGTGCATTACCAGATGTAAGAGATGGTTTAAAGCCCGTTCACCGTCGCGTACTTTTTGGTATGCACGAATTAGGTGTGAGATCAAACACCGCACATAAAAAATCAGCTAGAATAGTTGGAGAAGTTTTAGGTAAATACCACCCGCATGGCGATACATCCGTGTATGACGCTATGGTGCGTATGGCTCAGGAATGGAGCTTGCGTTATATGTTAGTGGATGGTCAAGGTAACTTTGGCTCGATAGATGGTGATAGCCCGGCAGCAATGCGATATACTGAAGCGAGAATGCGTCGTATTTCAGAAGATATGCTGGCCGATATAGATAAAGAAACCGTAGATCATAAATTAAATTTTGACGATACTTTAAAGGAACCGACGGTATTGCCAACTCGGATTCCTAATTTATTAGTAAATGGCGCGTCAGGTATTGCGGTTGGAATGGCTACTAATATGCCACCTCATAATTTGGCTGAAGTGGTAGATGGCACCATTGCCTACATTGAAAACGCCGATATTGATATAGATGGTTTAATGCAATACATAAAAGCACCTGATTTTCCTACCGGAGGTATTATTTATGGTTATGAAGGTGTTAAAGAGGCATTCCACACAGGCAGAGGTCGAGTGGTAATGCGAGCCAAAGCAGATATTGAAGAAATTCAAGGAAGAGAATGTATTATTGTAACTGAAATCCCCTACCAAGTCAATAAGGCAGACATGATTAAAAAAACTGCCGATTTAGTAAATGATAAAAAAATGGACGGTATAGCATCGATCCGTGATGAATCGGATAGAAATGGAATGCGTATCGTTTATGTTCTTAAACGCGATGCAGTTTCTAATATCGTGTTAAATAAATTATACAAATACACGGCTTTACAGTCTTCTTTTAGCGTAAACAATATCGCTCTCGTAAAAGGACGTCCCGAAATGTTGAATCTAAAAGATTTAATTCATCATTTTGTTGAGCACCGTCATGAAGTGGTCGTCAGACGCACCACTTATGAGTTAAGAAAAGCTGAAGAACGCGCCCATATACTTGAAGGTTTAATTATAGCCTCGGATAATATTGACGAAGTGATCGCTATTATTCGTGCTTCTTCAAATGCTGATGAAGCGCGCGAAAAATTAATTGCTCGATTTGCGCTTTCAGAAATCCAAGCCAAAGCCATTGTTGAAATGAGACTGCGTCAATTAACGGGTCTAGAACAAGACAAGTTAAGATCGGAATACGAAGAGTTGATCAAAACCATCGAGGACTTAAAAGATATCCTACAGAAAAAAGACAGACGTATGGAAATCATTAAACAAGAACTTCTTGAGGTTAAAGAGCGCTATGGTGATGCACGTCGTTCCGTTATTCAGTATGCAGGTGGCGATTTGAGCATTGAAGATATGATACCTGACGAAAATGTGGTAATCACTATTTCGCACGCAGGTTATATCAAGCGTACACCTTTAAACGAATACAAAACACAAAATAGAGGTGGCGTTGGTCAAAAAGCATCAACCACTAGAAATGAAGATTTCTTAGAGCATTTGTTTGTTGGTACCAATCACCAATACATGTTGTTTTTTACCCAAAAAGGAAAATGTTTTTGGATGCGCGTTTATGAAATTCCTGAAGGTAGTAAAACTTCTAAAGGAAGAGCCATTCAAAATCTTGTAAACATAGAACAAGACGATAAGGTAAAAGCTTTCATTTGTACGCAGGATCTTAAAGACGAAGCTTACATCAATAGCCATTATGTAATTATGGCCACCAAACAAGGTCAAGTTAAAAAAACATCACTTGAACAATATTCTCGTCCACGAACAAATGGTATTAATGCCATTACTATTAAAGAAGATGACGAGTTGTTAGAAGCTAAATTAACCACTGGCGAAAGCCAAGTGATGATTGCGCTGAAATCTGGTAAAGCTATCCGATTTGAAGAAGCAAAAACCAGACCTATGGGCAGAAGCGCATCAGGTGTGCGCGGTATTACCCTGGCAGACAAAAATGATGAAGTAATTGGAATGATTGCTGTTGACGATATGCAAAGTAATATTTTAGTAGTTTCTGAAAAGGGATATGGAAAACGTAGTGATTTAGAAGATTATAGAATTACTAATCGCGGAGGAAAAGGCGTTAAAACCATTTCAATTACCGAAAAAACCGGTAATTTAGTGGCTATAAAAAATGTTACCGACGAAGATGATTTAATGATTATCAATAAATCGGGAATTGCCATAAGAATGGAAGTTAAAGATTTGAGAGTTATGGGAAGAGCAACCCAAGGTGTAAGGCTAATTAATCTTAAAAATAACGATTCAATTGCAGCAGTTGCTAAAGTAATGAAGGATGATGAAGAGGTAAGCGATATCGCAGATTTAGAAAATGGCACAACTCTTGCAAATGATGAACCGGACGATAATAACAACTAAAACCTAAAAACAATGAAAACAAAATTTATAATTGCGGCTGCTATAATTGTTAGTAGCTTTTCATTTGCGCAAAAAGATGAAATAAAAACCATTGAAAAAGCACTAAAAAATAGTGACTTCGCTACTGCAAAATCAGCAACCGTTGCTGCCGATGGTTTAATGTCAAACATGGATGATAAAATGAAAGAAAAGTATTTATTTTAACTTTTCTTAAAGTTTTTGCATAAAAACCCCA
>NZ_DAISXK010000065.1:6192-11869 GCF_036825875.1 Paucihalobacter sp.
AGAAAAGTATTTATTTTTAAAATCACAAGCGTTTTTTTCAAACGGTAACGCAAAGGATTCTGATATAACTACAGCGCTTGAAACTCTAGAACAATTAAAGTCAATACAACTTTCTTCAGGGGTTACAAAACATTCGAGCGATGCTTTAGAATTAAAAACGGAGATTACTAAAAACCTATTGTCACGTGCCAGTAAAGCTTACGAAGCAAAAGAATTTAAAAGTGCTGCAGCGAAATTTAATGAAGTTTATCGATTATCACCTTCTGATACCATTTATCTTTATTTTGCTGCCTCTTCTGCAGTTCAAGGTATGGATTACAAACAGTCATTAGAATATTACAATGAACTCAAAGACATCGGATATGATGGTTCTCAAATGGAATATTTTGCCGTAAACAAAGAATTAGGTATAGAAGAGCCATTTGGCGACAAAGGTCTTCGGGATGCGGCCGTACTGTCTGGGAAATTTGAAAAGCCTCGCAGTTCAAAAAGCGAATCAAAACGTGCAGAAATAGTTAAAAATATAGCTCTTATATATGTTTCAAATAACGAAAATGATAAAGCTATAGCCGCAATGAAAGATGCCAGAGATGAGAACCCCGAGGATGTTGGCTTGATTTTATCAGAGGCCAATGTACATCTTAAAATGGGTAATAAAGAAAAGTTTAGGTCTCTAATTGAGGAAGCGACTAAAAGAGATCCTAATAATGCAGAACTTCAATTTAACTTAGGTGTTTTGGCAGCTGAGGCAAATGATGTGGAAAACGCCAGAAAATATTATAACAAAGCAATTGCTCTTGATCCAAATTACGGAGATGCGCAACTAAACATGGCTGTATTAATTCTGGAAGGAGAGGCCGCTATTATTGAAGAAATGAATGGCTTAGGAACATCTGCCGCGGATGATAAAAGATATGACGAATTGCGAGATAAACGTTCAGGATTATATGCAGAAGCAGTTCCATATTTAAAAAGAGTTCTTGAAATCAACCCAAAAAACATTGATGCCGCTAGAACTTTAATGAACATGTATAGCGCTTTAGGAGAAACTGACAAGTATAAAGAAATGCAAGCGCTTGTTTCGGAACTAGAAGCTGGTAACTAAAAAAACAAAAACTTCCATTAATTAAAAAGGCCACTTTTAAAGTGGCTTTTTTTATATTAGTTTTTTAATAACGCGTAGTTTGTGGGTGTAGAGTTTTAAATCTGTATTAAATATACCTGTGTGATCAATTCTATCAATTCTAACCTTACCATGGGCATGAATCAAATAGTTGTCGTTCATTATAATCCCTACGTGGGTGATTCTCCCTTCTTCATTATCGAAAAACGCTAAATCTCCAGCTTCACTTTCTTCAATAAAACTCAAGGCTTCACCTTGGGTTGCTTGCTGCGAAGCGTCTCTTAAGATTTGATAACCATTTATCTTATACACCATTTGCGTAAAACCAGAACAATCAATTCCCATAGGTGTTTTTCCACCCCAAAGATATGGCGCATTTAAATAGATGAGCGCTATGTCGATAAGATGAGACTTGGGTTGTTGTGTTGATATAATGTGGCCATCAAATTTGTGTTGTAGTAGTTCTAATCCATTCAAAACCGCACCTAAAGGTATGGCCGTTATAAGATTGTTAGTATCACTTACAAATTCGATCAAATCGTTATTAAACAGCAGATTTTGCTGACCCAGTTGCGCATAGTTTTCTTCGGAAATTAGCAGAGCCTGTTTTTTATCTAACCAGCCTTCGTATTTGTCAAAATCTAAACGAATTTTATACCAATTTTTTCGTTGTTCTAATATTTTGAAAATATCACCATACAACAACTGAGTAACCATCTCTGATGCATCACTTGGTTCTAGTCTAATGGGAGCAACACCTAAGTTGCCAATTCCGTACAGCATCAAATTAAGTTTTAGTAGCGCTTAATAATTATTGCCGAGGCACCGCCGCCACCATTACAAATTGCTGCTGCACCTAGTTTGGCATTGTTTTGCTCTAATACATTCAATAAGGTTACCAATATTCGTGCACCCGAACAACCTAATGGATGACCCAAAGATACAGCGCCACCATTCACATTTACGTTGTGGTCTGTAAGTCCTAATAATTTCATATTGGCTAAACCAACTACAGAAAATGCTTCGTTAAATTCAAAAAAATCAATATCATTCAAAGATAAGCCTGCTTTGTGCAATGCTTTTGGTAAGGCTTTTGCTGGTGCGGTAGTAAACCATTCTGGTTGTTGTGCTGCATCTGCAAATCCTTCAACGCTTGCGAGTGGCGTTAATCCTAATAATTGGGCTTTTTCTAAACTCATCAATACTAAGGCCGCCGCACCATCATTAATTGTAGAGGCATTGGCTGCTGTTACGGTTCCGTCCTTTGTAAAAGCAGGTCTTAAATTTGGTATTTTATCTATAAAGACGTTAGTGAATTCTTCATCCTTAACAATGGCTATTGGGTCACCTTTGCGCTGTGGTACTTGCACAGGAATTATTTCATTATTAAATTTTCCAGCTTCCCAAGCAGCAGCCGATCGTTTGTAGGATTGAATCGCAAACGCATCTTGGTCTTCTCTACTAAATTTATATTCTGTAGCACAAGCGTCGGCACATACGCCCATGGCATCTTGGTTATAAGCATCAACCAAACCATCTTTTTGCATACCGTCTACTAAAGTTGTCGGACCAAATTTTTGTCCATTTCTTAAATTTACATAATGGGGAATCAAACTCATATTTTCCATACCACCAGCAACCACAATCTCAGCGTCTCCGCATATAATAGCTTGCGCAGCTTGCATCACTGCCTTCATGCCAGAAGCACAAACTTTATTAACAGTGGAACAAGGCGTGGTATCGGGAATACCTGCATATATAGCGGCTTGTCTAGCTGGAGCTTGTCCATTACCAGCTTGAACCACATTACCCATCAACACTTCATCTACCAACTCAGGCTTAAGATTGATCTTTTCTAAAGCGGCTTTAATGGCAATGGCACCTAATTTAGGTGCGGGAATTGAGGATAAGGCACCCATAAAACTACCAATTGGTGTTCGTACAGCCGATACTATTACTACGGTTTTCATGTTGTGTATATTTCAGATTTGATTGATGCAAAATTAATCATTTTTTTACAGACTGACATGCCTTGTACAGTGGTCGTTGAATTTTATAAGCTTGTATTTTTTCCGATTTATTAGATTAATACTTAGCGTTTATGCGTAAAACGAATATATTCTTTAATGCATTTAATTTGAATATGTATATTTACCTTAAATCATTGTACTTTTTAATTATGAATTCATTGTTAGATGCATGGTATCGCAATCATGCTTTGCTTTACAAAATATTATTACTTGCAAGTGCTACTTTTGTGGTAGTATATTTATTTCCTATAAGTTCTAAGTTTAAGTTTACTTATGAAAAAGGTAAACCTTGGCAATCGGAAAATTTATATTCGCCTTTTGATTTTGCTATCAAAAAATCTGACGCGAATTACAATCAGGAAGTTGCCGAGTTAAAGGCTGCTATGCCAGTGTATTTTGAGGTAAACAAAAGCCTTTCAGAAAATGCCTTAGATGACTTTCAATCCTTGTTTATAGCTCAATTTACGGATACGATTAATGCACCCAATAATTTACTATACACTAAGTCGATTGACGTAATGCGAAATGCTTACCAATATGGTATTATTGAGCCTACAACAGATTTTGAATCCAAAACACAGGTAATTTTATTAAGTGATAATATTAAAATGGCTGAAATTAATTACCAGGACTTAGTCACTTTTAAATCTGTCAGGCAACAATTAGAATCCGAATTAGAGAATGAAGAATTAAGCAGTTACCAACCCATACTATTTTCCATTTTGTTTGACGTAATTAAGGTAAATGCGTTTTACAATGAAAGCTTAACGGAAAAGGCTTTTGAAGAATCGATTAACAGAATATCCAAATACAGAGGTAGCATAGCCCAAGGAACATTAATAATTTCAAAAGGTGAAATTATTCAAAACGACTCTTTTAATGTTTTAAGGTCTTTAGAAACCGAATACGAATCTCAAACCTTGTCGGCAAATAGTTATTGGCTTATTTTAATAGCCTATACGGTTTTAGTTACCTTAACATTTCTTATGCTGTTATTATTTCTAAGGAAATATCGGTCAGAAATTTACAATCATAATACCAAGGTAACATTTATAGTATTTAATATGCTGTTAATGGTTTTTTTAACCTCTTTAGTAGTTAAGTTTAATACAGATTATATTTACGTGATACCCATTTGTATTTTACCCTTAATATTAAAGGCATTTTTTGATGCAAGATTGGGACTCTTTGCCCATATGCTAACGGTTTTGCTGCTTGGCTTTATAGTGCCTAATAGTTTTGAATATATGTTTCTTCAAATTATTGCAGGAATCGTTACTATTTTAACAGTATCCGAACTCTATAAAAGAACTAATTTATTTATTTCGGTTGGTCAAATTACTTTCATCTATTTAATTGCCTATACTGCCTTTTTTGCTATTCACGAGGGCAGTTTAACAACGCTTAATTTTGAAACGCTCGGATTGTTTATTATTTGTGGATTGGCCACTTTGTTCGTACAACCATTAATTTATATTTACGAAAAAACTTTTGGATTAATTTCCGATGTATCCTTACTTGAATTATCCGACACCAATTCAAAATTACTCAAAGAACTATCCAACAAAGCACCTGGGACGTTTCACCATTCATTAAACGTAGCTAATTTGGCTGAAACCTGTGCAAATGAAATAGGTGCTAACGCCATGCTAGTTAGAGTAGGAGCATTATATCACGACATAGGTAAAATGATTAATCCAACTTATTTTACTGAAAATCAAGTAACCGGTATCAATCCGCACGACGATTTATCACCACGTGAGAGTGCTAGAATTATTCTTAATCACGTCATTCATGGCATTGAGATCGCAAAAAAACACAACTTACCAGACAGAATTATTGATTTTATCCGAACCCATCATGGTACCAATGTAGTTTATTATTTTTATTCCAAAGAAAAAGAAACTAATGCCGATGTCAATAAAAGTAATTTTAGATATATTGGTCCTAAGCCATTTAGTAAGGAAACGGCTATTTTAATGATGTGCGATAGTGTTGAAGCTGCTTCGAAGAGTTTAAAAGAACCAAATTCAAATTCTATCAATGATTTTGTTGAAACTATTATCAATACACAATCGTCTGATGCGCAATTTATAAATGCAGACATAACATTCAGAGATATCGAAACGATTAAAAAGGTATTGAAGAAAAAACTCGCCAATATTTTTCACATTCGAATAAAATATCCAGATTAAAAAAGTTTAAAATAGTTTCATTAAATAGAATGAAAAAGTTACATTTGCAACCGCAAAATAAGCGACGTTCAATAAAAAAATAGGAGAGGTGCCAGAGTGGTAATGGAGCAGATTGCTAATCTGTCGACGCGTAAGTGTCGCCAGGGTTCGAGTCCCTGTCTCTCCGCAAGTATTAATAGTAAAACCGGAAATGCGTATTACAAGTAGTAATGTCCAGCTCACGAGTTGGCCTTTACTATAAAAATGTTTACAAAACATTTTTATAACGCTCAGTCCGGGGTGTAGCGTAGCCCGGTCATCGCGCCTGCTTTGGGAGCAGGAGGTCGCAG
>NZ_DAISXK010000066.1:0-10533 GCF_036825875.1 Paucihalobacter sp.
AAATACGCTGCTTGGTTAACGCCGATATAAAAATAATAGGCACATCGGTAAAAGGCGCTATTTCCGCTCGGATGCGTTTTTCAAATTCGTTGGTGGTCATGGTGTCCTTTTCTACCAAATCCCATTTGTTTACCAAAATTACTACCCCTTTTCGGTTGCGCTCTGCCAACCAAAAAATGTTTTGGTCTTGGCCGTCAAAACCACGCGTAGCATCTAACACCAATAAACAAACATCACAATGCTCAATAGCACGAATACTGCGCATCACGGAGTAAAATTCTAAATCTTCTTTTACTTTAGACTTTCGTCTGATACCAGCAGTATCCACCAAGTTAAATTCAAAACCAAATCGGTTGTATTTGGTATCAATCGAATCTCTTGTAGTTCCTGCAATATCGGTCACAATGTAACGCTCCTCACCTATCAAGGCGTTTATAAAGGAAGATTTGCCAGCATTTGGTCTGCCTGCAACTGCAAATCTTGGCAATTCGTTAGGTTCTTCATTTTCCATTTCTGGTAATGCCTTTACCACAGCATCTAACAAATCACCAGTACCACTTCCGTTGATACTTGCAATTGTAAAATATTCCCCGAGTCCCAAGGAATAAAATTCCATGGCCGTTTCAGCGCGTTTGTTATTATCTACTTTGTTAACTACCAGAAAAACTGGCTTGTCCACTTTTCGGAGTAATTCAGCCACATCTTCGTCCATTCCGGTAACGCCGCTTTCCACATCTACCATAAAAATGATAGCATCGGCTTCGTCAATTGCTAATTCTACCTGTTTATCAATTTCTGCTTCAAAAACATCATCGCTCCCACGCACGTAGCCACCAGTATCTATCACAGAAAACTCGCGACCATTCCATTCACTCTTGCCATAATGACGGTCCCTTGTAACACCACTAACGGCATCTACAATGGCTTCTCGGCGTTGAATTAATCTGTTGAACAACGTCGATTTACCCACATTGGGTCTTCCTACTATGGCTACTATACTACTCATGGCATTTAAATTGTTTGCAAAGGTACTATTTAATATTGAAGAAAAATTATGTAACTTTTCACAATCCTAACATCATCACATCATGAATGAAGCAAACGACCTAATTTTAAGACCGCGATTTAAAAAAGAATGGCCATATCACAACGAGACCGTTCTTAAGCAATTTGAAAAAAGCAAGACGACACAAAAAGAATATGTAGTATCACGAATAGACGATCACGTGTTTATCAGATTTCAAAAAAGCAAACAGAAATTCTGGACACCGGAGCTTCATTTAGAAATCAATCACAAAGATGATAACCATTGTATAGTTCATGGCCTCTACGGACCAAGCCCAACGGTTTGGACCTTTTTTATGTTCCTTCATTTTTTGGTTGGAACTGCCTTCGTGATTTTTGGTATTTGGGCTTACTCCAACTGGAGTTTGAACAACGATTATCATATTCAACTCATAGTGGCAATGCTCATGGTAATCTTTTGGTTTGTGTTGTATGCAGGCGGTAGTATTGGTAAAAAAACGGGCGAAGCCGAAATGCAAAAACTAAAAATTTATATGGAAGCAACCATCAAAGCGATTTAAACGTATAATTATTAAATTCATTCACCCTAAATAGTTCCCCTATGAAACAGTACATCTCCGCCATTATTTTTGGCATTGCCATCGTTATCGCTGCCTATCTACTAGGTAACGCAGTCATCAATCGAAATAATCCCCAAGGCAATATCTCCGTAACAGGTTTGGGCAACGCCGACTTCACTTCCGATTTAATTGTTTGGGAAGGCTCATTCTCTAAAGAAAGTTCAGATTTAAAACAAGCCTATAAAGACCTCGAAGCAGATAAAGCCGTAATTACCGAATACCTTTTAAGCAAAGGCATCACCAGAGAAGAACTGGTTTTTAAAGCTGTTAACAGTCGTAACAATACCCAATCTAAATATTCATCGGATGGTAAATATATGGGTGAAGAATTTCTAGGCTATGTGCTAACACAATCCCTGCAGATAGATTCCAAAAACGTAGAAAATACCGAAAAGGTGTCACGCGAAATCACCGAACTACTCAATAAAGGTATTCAATTCTATTCACAACCACCGCGCTATTACTACACCAAATTAGCCGATTTAAAACTTGAAATGGTCTCAAAAGCTACCCAAGATGCCTATGCGAGAGCACAAAAAATTGCAGATAATTCTGGAGCAAAATTAGGCGATTTAATCACCGCTAAAATGGGGATTTTTCAAATCACTGGTCAAAATTCTAGCGAAGATTATTCTTGGGGTGGTACTTATAATACCTCATCCAAAGAAAAAACAGCTTCCATCACCATGAAGTTAGATTATAAAGTAAAATAACCTAATTTAGTTATATCCAAAACGTTTCAACTGGCGCTCATTACTGCGCCAATTTTTGTTGACTTTAACATATAATTCCAAATGGACTTGTTTACCAAAAAAGCGCTCTAAATCTTTACGAGACTCAACACCTACACGTTTTAAAGCAGCGCCTTTATGTCCGATAATGATGCCTTTTTGAGTTTCACGTTCCACCATAATTACCGAACGCATGCGGATGATATTGTCGGATTCAAAAAATTCTTCGGTGTCGATTTCTACCGAATACGGAATTTCTTTTTTGTAGTGAATCAATATCTTTTCCCTAATAATTTCATTCACAAAAAAACGCTCGGGCTTATCGGTAAGCTGGTCTTTTGGATAAAATGGTGGCGATTCGGGTAACAATTCAACAATACGATTAAAAACTTCTGGCACGCCAAATCCACCCAAAGCAGAAATAGCAAAAATCTCGGCATTTGGAACCTTTGCCGCCCAATAAGGCACTTGGGTTTCTAAAACTTCTTGATTAGAAGTATCAATCTTATTCAACAATAACAATACTGGTATTTTAGAATTGGTAATTTTATTAAAAAACGCTTCGTCCTTAAGATCTTGCTCACCAATTTCAACCATGTAAATAAGCACATCTGCATCGTCTAAGGCCGACTTCACAAAATCCATCATAGATGCTTGCAACTGGTACGCAGGCTTGATAATACCAGGCGTGTCCGATAATACCATCTGAAAATCTTCCCCATTTACAATCCCCAAAATACGATGTCTCGTGGTTTGCGCCTTCGAGGTAATAATCGATAACTTCTCACCCACAAAAGCATTCATCAAAGTGGATTTCCCAACATTGGGGTTGCCAATAATATTTACAAAACCTGCCTTGTGCATCTTTCTAATTTTTTACAAAGTTACAACCTTTCGAGTTAATTGTGCTTCATCTAATTAAAAGCCAAGAATGCTCCAAGTACCTTGAGAACAAGTTGCACGAATAATCAAGTTCACTTTATGCCTTCAAAATTTATCCTAAATCCTGCAATTATTATTTTCAAAAAATAATCTACTTTCAATTGTCTTATCAAACTATTTATAATTATTTAGTTTTTTGAAGACCTCACAGGTTTTGAAAACCTGTGAGGTCTTCCTTAATTCCATAATATAAACCGTCGTTTATATGACAAGTGTCATTTTAAAAAGCTACTAATTGTTTTAGTTTTACCCTATCAAAATTTTATTTTGAACATAAAACAACACTTTATGACCGACTTACAAATAGCCCGAAAAACCATCCTAAAACCCATAAGCCAAATAGCTGAAAAACTAGGTGTCGATACCGATAACATCGAAATGTACGGCAAGTACAAAGCCAAATTACCCTTATCACTCATTAACCAATCACAGGTTGATAAAAACCATCTAATACTAGTATCAGCCATTTCACCAACACCAGCTGGTGAAGGTAAAACAACCATTTCAATTGGCTTAAACGAAGGCTTAAATCAACTTGGCAAAAACAGTATCGTAGTGTTACGCGAACCATCCTTGGGTCCAGTTTTCGGAATAAAAGGTGGTGCAACTGGCGGCGGATATGCTCAGGTGTTGCCCATGGAAGATATCAATCTACATTTCACTGGCGATTTTGCAGCCATTGAAAAAGCCCATAACCTGTTGGCGGCCATTATCGATAATAACATTCAAAGTAAGACCAATTCTCTTGGATTAGATGCACGAACCATTTCTTGGAAACGCGTCATCGATATGAACGACCGTGCCCTACGACGCATCATTGTCGGACTTGGAGGTACAACTTCTGGGGTGCCGAGAGAAACAGGCTTTGATATTACAGCAGCTTCCGAAATCATGGCTATTTTATGCCTGGCAAAAGATTTACCGGATTTAAAAAAACGTTTAGGTAATATTTTTATTGGTTACACTTTTACGAAACAGCCCATTTTTGCCAAAGACCTAAAAGCACAAGGCGCCATGGCAGTGCTGCTGAAGGATGCCATTAAACCTAACTTGGTACAAACCATTGAAGGGAATCCTGCCATTATTCACGGCGGACCATTTGCAAATATCGCACAAGGTACCAACTCGGTAATTGCAACCACAATGGCCATGAGTTTGGCGGATTATACCGTTACCGAGGCGGGATTCGGATTTGATTTAGGTGCCGAAAAGTTTTTCGATATCAAATGCCAAAGTGCCAATTTAAAACCAAAAGTGGTCGTGCTCACCGCTACCATTCGCGCTTTAAAATACCATGGTGGCGCAAGTTTAAAGGAATTAACCGTACCAAATGTAGAAGCCTTAAAAAATGGATTACCCAACCTTGAAAAACATTTAGAAAACATTAAGCAATTTAAAGTGACTCCAGTTATTGCCATCAATAAATTCACCACCGATAGCAAAGCCGAAATTGAAGTAATCAAACAGTTTGCTCAACAAAAAGGAGTGAAAGTGGCAGTTGCCGATGTTTGGGCCAAAGGTGGTAAAGGTGCATTAAAACTCGCACAGTGCGTTGTAGATGCAGTTTCAGAAAATCAGTCGAATTTCACACCCCTATACGATTGGGCAATGCCAGTAAAAGAAAAAATAGAAACAATCGCCACTAAAATATATGGTGCTGAACATGTAGATTACACCTCGAAAGCCAAAGCCGATTTACAAAAAATAGCTGACCTCAACCTTGAAAATCTGCCAATTTGTATTGCCAAAACCCAAAAATCCCTCTCTGATAATCCGCTACTTTTAGGCCGACCAAAAGATTTTATCATCACAGTTAGAGAAATTGAAATTGCGGCTGGTGCAGGTTTTCTAATTCCAATTACAGGTGATATCATGCGCATGCCAGGCTTGCCTGCACATCCAGCATCAGAGCTAATTGATATTAGTGATGATGGTGAGATTAGTGGCTTGTTTTAGCTGGTTTTGAGTGTGCAGGAAGAATTTAAATTCATATTGTCATGCTTCAATCCATTTCTCCGGATTCAAATCAATATACCTTGAAATGCTATAATAAGAATTTAAATTCCTGATAATGCTATCGTAAAATGAACGCTGCCATGCAAAATCACTGTAGCCGCTATTGTGAATTAACTTAGAAGACGTGGTTTTCAAAGCTCCAATTAAACTCGATAAGGATTTTATTTTAACCACTTCATCTTTTACACGCGCTCGATCGATTTTAAGAATCAAATGCACATGAGCGGGCATTACAACATAATTATGAACCTCAACATACTGATATTGATTCGCCAACCATTTTATTCACTCCTCAACTATTAATCCATAATTATTTAATATCAAAATTGGCCTATCGGAACGAACGGGCAAGTCGCGACTTGCCCCATGAATCGCCCCATCATGAACGGGCAGCTCGCGAGCTGCCCTAACAGAACTCAAACAACGAACCCTATCCTTTACGAATATCTTGACGAAATACAATCCATTGCTGGAATAATCATAACCTAACATTCTATTTCGCTTTCTTCTTCTCATTATTGATTCATTATCAATGATAAAAATAAGTAAAGAATTGAAATATTGAAAAATCTGTACAGGCGACTCTAGAGTCGCCCTAACAAAATTTGGCAATATAGATCCCTCGACAGACTCGGGATAAGCGATTCATTGAGATTATTGTTCGCTACGCTTGAAAAATCTCAATTCTCTGCTTACATATTCCTCCTATACTGTCCTCCTACTTCAAACAAGGCATGAGTAATTTGACCTAAAGAACAATACTTACAAACTTCCATCAACGCTTCAAAAATATTCTCATTTTGAATGGCTTTTTGCTGCAAATCCTTGAGAAGTTTTGAAGTGTCGTGTGCCTTATGTAAAGTCTCCAAAGTTTTAATTTGTAACTTTTTTTCTTCTTCCGTGGCGCGAATCACTTCTTTAGGTTGTATGGTTGGCGATCCTTTAGAGCTTAAAAATGTATTAACCCCAATTATTGGGAATTCACCATTGTGCTTTAAGGTTTCGTAATACAAACTTTCTTCTTGAATCTTACTGCGTTGGTACATGGTTTCCATAGCACCTAATACTCCACCACGTTCGGTAATTCTATCAAATTCGAGCAATACAGCTTCTTCTACTAAATCGGTTAACTCTTCTATAATAAAGGAACCTTGGATTGGGTTTTCGTTTTTAGCTAATCCCAACTCTTTATTAATAATAAGCTGAATGGCCATAGCGCGACGCACACTTTCTTCGGTTGGTGTGGTTATAGCTTCATCGTAGGCATTGGTGTGAAGTGAATTACAATTATCGTAAATAGCATACAAAGCTTGCAAGGTGGTGCGAATATCGTTAAAGTCTATTTCTTGCGCATGTAAACTTCTACCTGATGTTTGTATGTGGTACTTCAACATTTGCGCCCGCGGATTGGCGCCGTATTTATGCTTTAAGGCTTTTGCCCAAATCTTTCGAGCTACGCGACCAATAACTGCGTATTCAGGATCGATACCGTTTGAAAAGAAAAAGGACAAATTAGGACCAAAGTCGTTGATGTCCATACCTCTCGACAAATAATACTCTACATAGGTAAAACCATTAGACAAAGTAAAGGCCAACTGCGATATCGGATTGGCACCAGCCTCGGCAATATGGTATCCAGAAATGGAAACCGAGTAAAAGTTACGTACATTATTGTGAATAAAATACTCCTGTACATCACCCATTAAACGCAAGGCGAATTCCGTAGAAAATATACAGGTGTTCTGCGCTTGGTCTTCTTTTAAAATGTCTGCTTGAACGGTACCGCGCACTTGGGCTATCGTTTTGGCTTTTATTTCCTCGTAGATTGCTTTGGGTAATACCTGGTCGCCTGTAACGCCAAGTAACATCAAGCCTAATCCATTATTACTTTCGGGTAATTCGCCTTGGTAGGTTGGTCGCTCGATACCTTTATCCTTGTAGATTTTGGCAATCTTGGAGTCTATCTCTTTTACTAAGCCGTTATTTTGAATGTAAATTTCGCATTGTTGATCGATGGCTGCATTCATAAAAAAACCGAGTAACATTGGTGCTGGACCGTTGATAGTCATACTTACCGAGGTCATAACATCAGCAAGGTTAAACCCGGAATAGAGTTTCTTAGCATCATCTAAACAACAAATACTTACACCAGCATTTCCAATTTTACCATAGATATCAGGACGCAAATCTGGATCATTTCCGTAAAGTGTAACACTATCAAAAGCAGTTGACAATCGTTTGGCTGGCAAACCAGCACTCACATAATGAAAGCGTCGGTTGGTGCGTTCTGGCCCGCCTTCACCCGCAAACATTCGTGCAGGATCTTCGCCTGTGCGCTTAAACGGATACAGACCTGAAGTAAATGGAAACTCACCAGGCACATTTTCTTGTAAACACCATCCCAAAATATCGCCCCAAGCTCGATACTTTGGCAAAGCGACTTTAGGAATTTGAGTATGGGATAACGATTCGGTATGCGTTTCTATTTTAATCTCTTTATTTCTTACTTTGAATGAATAAATCGGATTTTTATAACGATTCACCTTTTCATCCCAACCGGTTATGATTTCCCAGTTGTAAGGATCAAGATTTAATTTCACACGGTCGAATTCACTTATTAATAGTTTTATGAAATCCTTATTGTCAACTGTACTTGAATGAAGCGAATCAGCATCAATACCAGCTTTGTCTAATTTAGGAACCGTTCCAGTGATGGATTCAACGGTTTTAAAAATTCCATATAACTTCTGAGCCACCTCAACTTGTTCGTTAGCCGTTTTATCATAAGCACGGTTGTTTTCTGCAATTTCGGATAAATAACGTGTGCGTGCAGGCGGGATAACAAAAATCTTTTCACTCATTTCATTCGAAATATGAAAGGTAGATTTTAAGTCACTACCAGTTTTTTCAACAATCTTGTCCATTACAGCTTTGTAAAGCGTGTTCATTCCTGGATCGTTAAACTGCGAAGCAATGGTGCCATAAACCGGTAAATCATCTTGATTCACATCCCACAACTGGTGATTGCGCATATATTGCTTTTTTACATCGCGCAAAGCATCTAAAGAACCGCGTTTGTCAAATTTATTGATGGCCACCAAATCGGCAAAATCAAGCATATCAATCTTTTCCAATTGTGTAGCAGCGCCAAATTCAGGCGTCATCACATATAACGATACGTCGCTGTGCTCGATAATTTCGGTATCACTCTGACCAATACCGGAGGTTTCTAAAATGATTAAATCATATTCAGCGGCTTTTAAAACTTCAACAGCTTCATTTACATACTTAGACAAGGCCAAATTTGATTGGCGCGTGGCCAAACTACGCATATAAACACGTGAATTGTTGATGGCATTCATCCGGATTCTGTCGCCTAATAAAGCTCCACCTGTTTTACGTTTTGAAGGGTCTACAGAAACAATTCCAATAGTTTTATTGGGAAAATCAATCAGAAAACGTCTCACCAATTCATCAACTAAGGATGATTTTCCGGAACCACCTGTTCCTGTGATTCCCAAAACAGAAACCTCTTTTCTGGTTGTTTCAATAGGAGAAAAGCTTTTCTTAAATTCGTCATGTTTATTTTCTGCAAAAGAAATTAATCTTGCAATGGTATTGACATCTTTATCTTTTAATGACGCTTCAATTGTTTTTCCCTTCGGAAGGTTTAGTGATGGACTTCCATAGTCTGATTGCGCTACCAAATCATTAATCATTCCTTGCAATCCCATTTCGCGACCGTCGTCTGGAGAATAGATTCTATCGATACCATAATCCATCAATTCCTTAATTTCTTCTGGCAGAATCACACCGCCACCGCCACCAAATATTTTGATGTGTCCAGCACCTTTTTCTTCCAATAAATCGTGCATGTATTTAAAATACTCATTATGCCCGCCTTGGTAGGATGTTAAACAAATAGCATTGACATCTTCTTGAATGGCTGTATTTACGATTTCCTCAACACTACGGTCGTGACCTAAATGAATCACCTCAACACCTGTAGATTGAATAATGCGACGCATGATATTTATCGAAGCATCATGCCCATCAAACAATGAGGCTGCGGTTACGATTCTAACTTTATGTTTTGGCTTATAAGGTGCTATTTGTTCCATCTTTAAAACTTCTGGCTTTATGTGTTGCGAATTTACGGAATATTCAAAAAACTGTTTCTTATTTTAAGAAATATAAAAGAAACTTAGATTGTAAATCACTGGGTGAATTTTTAAAATTATGGACGGATTCTAATCACTTTCAGCAAATGAACTACGTACTATATCCTTTACATTGCCTTCTTTCGTATTTTTACAGTCTAAAATATTAAAAATGAAAAGAAAATTTACTGCAATTTTTGCTCTAATCGTACTGACTTCATGTGCTGAATTACAACAAGTCTTAGGTGATTTACCACAATCGGGAGACATTTTAACCAATGCCGATATTGCTTCGGGTTTAAGACAAGCCTTAGATCAAGGAATTGATAAGCAAGTAACCAAACTCACCGAAACCGATGGTTTTTTCAGAAATGAATTGGTGAAAATTTTGTTACCAGAAGAATTACGGAAGGTAGATAAAGGTTTGCGCGATATTGGCTTAGGAAATCTAGCAGACGAAGGTTTAAAAGTTTTAAACAGAGCCGCTGAAGATGCCGTTAAAGAAGCGACACCTATTTTTGTAAATGCGGTAAAAGACATCACTTTTGCTGATGCAAAAAATATATTGTTAGGACCCGATAATGCAGCAACGCAATATCTGACCCAACGCACAGAAACCGAACTTTATAACAAATTTAAACCCGTTATCAATAACTCATTTAGCAAGGTAGGTGCCGATCAAATTTGGGCCAATCTCATTAATAAATACAATGCTATACCGTTTACAGCTAGTGTAAACCCTGATTTAACGGATTATGTTACCCAAGAAGCTTTAAAAGGTGTTTATACCATGATTGCGGTTGAAGAACAAGAAATTAGAAACAAAGTTTCTGCCCGTGGCACCGATTTGTTGCGCAAGGTTTTTGCACTTCAGGACAATAAATAACAAACTTTAAACTGCATTTAATTCAAGCTTAATTATATGCTAATGTTTAGGTAACATTGCCACGTTGATTATTTCGCATCTTTGTAATGCAAAGAAAGATCATACATTTATCTTTAATTTGGATTAGCAAAAGTTGGTTTTAAAAAGTCGGT
>NZ_DAISXK010000067.1:0-9814 GCF_036825875.1 Paucihalobacter sp.
GACCAGTTTTAACCTTAATGACAACCGATATTTTTGGCGGTAATTTTAAAGATGGATTAAACGCAGCGCTATGTGTTGAAGTATTTCACAATTTTTCTTTGATTCATGACGATATTATGGACGATGCACCACTACGCAGAGGTCAAGTGACTGTGCATGAAAAATGGGATTTAAATACAGGAATTTTATCAGGTGATGCCATGCTGATTTTGTCGTATAGATTATTAGAATCTTATGAAAACGAACAATTTAAAAGTTTAATGACCTTATTTTCTGAAACGGCACTACAAGTTTGTGAAGGTCAACAATACGATGTAGATTTTGAAACCAGAAACGACGTAATAGTAGATCAATATATTAGAATGATAGCTTACAAAACCGCTGTTTTGGTTGCTGCAGCTATGAAGATGGGCGCAATTATCGCAAAAACGACGCCACAAAACCAAAACTCAATCTATGAATATGGGTACAATTTAGGAATCGCATTCCAACTGCAAGATGATTATTTAGATGCCTTTGGTGACACCGAAACTTTCGGAAAGCAAATTGGTGGTGACATTATTGAAAATAAAAAAACCTATCTATATTTAAAGGCTTTAGAACTTGGTAGCAAAAACGATAAGAAAGTTTTGCTAGAGCTGTTTAACTCTGAATCAAATACTTCCGAAGAAAAAATAAATACCGTTAAGGAGATTTTTGAAACTTCTGGTGCGGTCATTCAAACCAAAGCTGCTATTGAAAGTTACACAAAAAAGGCCTTTTCAGTATTAGAAAACTTAGCTATTTCCGACGAAAAAAAAATGGGCTTAAGGCATTTTGGCGAACAACTTATGCAACGTAAAGTGTAATGCATAAACCTGCCACTTTTCAAGATTTAATTGCCGAAGTTGAGGCTTTGGATCTTTATCAAAAGTTGTTAGTGCAGCTAAATAAAGACCTTTTATTAGCCAATATTAATTTACAGTTTGAAGATGATGTGACGCCACAATTGATGTTTGAAGCATTTCAAGAAGTGGTTTTTCATCTTATTCGAGAAAAATTTAACGACTACCTCAACTTGCTTTACATTGTTGATGTTCCAGAGCGCGATATTAAAAAGTTAGATGGTAGTGATGTTTTTCAACTTTCAAAAACAGTCACTTTTTTGATTTTGAAACGCGAGTGGCAGAAAGTTTGGTATAAAGCTCATTATTAAAAAAACACCCTAACAAATGGCATCCATGCGTTGGCATAAATACTTCTGTTTTCGTCGTAAAGTACGTCATATCTAATCCCGAACATCATATTTCTGTTGCCGTATCCAGCTCCTAAAAATAATGCGGGATACCAATAATTATCGTTGTTAGCTATGTTGTTTTTAAATTTTTGATTCACGTTCAATTGTTCAAATTCACCTGAGACTTGAATTTCAGGAATCACATTGTATAAAGTTATTACGCTACCTCCTAAAACAGTAGAACTGTACACATTTTTCTGACTATTGTAAGTGCCATTTAATCCAATTCCGAATGCCACTTTTGGATTAAATTGATAAATCGCACTCGGCGCTAAAGTGCCACTAAAAAAACCATCGCCAAAACCCAAACCTATACCACCACCATATCTTACATTTGACCAAAATGGGCTTGGATCTGAGGTCGATAATTGCGCTTGACCAATATTTGATATCAAACTACAAAATCCTAATAAAATTAATAGCTTTAAATTCTGTATAATCTTGATTATATGCATTTTTTAAAAGTTTTTAAAGTAATGTTATAAATATAATAAATGCATTTTAAATAATCTTAAAAGTTGTATTTTTACCGAAATTTTGTTGCATCATCAACAACACATACAAATAATGGATAAATATTCCTTTCTTAACGCAGCGCACACGGCCTATTTCGCCGATTTATATGACCAATATTTAATAAATCCTGATAGTGTTGAACCAAGTTGGAGAGCCTTTTTTCAAGGTTACGATTTTGGAAGCGAAAACTATGGACTTTCAGGTGAAATTGTAGAGGGCGTTACAACTCAAATTCCCGAAAACGTTCAAAAAGAATTTCATGTTGTAAAACTGATCGACGCCTATCGGTCACGAGGTCATCTTTTCACCAAAACAAACCCTGTTAGAGAGCGACGTCAATACTCGCCTACTTTAGCAATCGAGAATTTTGGATTAGCACAATCCGATTTGGATACCGTTTTTAATGCTGGTGATATTTTAGGTATTGGTGCTACATCGCTTCGTAATATAATTCAACATTTAGAAGCCATTTACTGCGATTCTATCGGTATAGAATATATGTATATTCGTCAGCCTGAAGAAATTCAGTGGATTCAAAATAAGCTGAATATCAATGATAATCACGGAAAATTTACGCCTGAACAAAAAAAACACATTCTTAAAAAATTAAACGACGCTATATCGTTCGAAACATTTCTTCATACTAAATATGTGGGACAGAAACGATTTTCATTAGAGGGTAACGAATCGTTAATTCCAGCTCTGGATACTTTGATTGAAGAGGCGGCTGGTTTTGGTGTAAAAGAGTTTGTGCTAGGTATGGCTCATAGAGGACGATTAAGCACGTTAACCAATATTTTTGGCAAATCGGCAAAAGATATTTTTAGTGAATTTGATGGCAAGGATTACGACGAGGAAATTTTTGATGGTGATGTTAAATACCATCTCGGCTGGACCAGCGAAAGAGAAACCAGAAACGGTGAACGCATCAATTTAAGCATTGCACCAAATCCTTCACATTTAGAAACGGTAGGAGCCGTAATTGAAGGTATAGCGAGAGCAAAACAAGACCGAGACGACATAACAGATGCTTCGCAAGTGTTACCAATTGCAGTTCACGGCGATGCAGCTATTGCAGGTCAAGGAATTGTGTACGAAATTGTACAAATGGCCAAGCTAGATGGTTACAAAACCAACGGGACTATTCATATTGTAGTAAATAACCAAATCGGATTTACCACAAATTATTTAGATGCGCGCTCAAGTATTTATTGCACCGATATTGGTAAAGTAACCTTGTCTCCGATACTGCATGTAAATGCAGACGATGCCGAGGCTGTTGTGCATGCCGCATCTTTTGCCTTGGCTTTTAGAATGCAATTTAAACGCGACGTTTTCATAGATTTACTAGGATACAGAAAGTACGGTCATAATGAAGGTGATGAGCCAAGATTTACCCAACCAAAACTTTACAAAGCAATCGCTAGTCATAAAAACCCGAGAGACATTTATGCTGAAAAGCTTATCTCTGAAGGAATAATCGATGAAAATTATGTGTCTCAAATAGAAGAAGCTTACAAAACAGGTTTAGAATTAAAACTTGAGGATTCTCGTAAGGAAGAAAAAACAGTCATAACACCTTTTATGCAAAAGCAATGGGAAGCATTTGAGCGTGTAACAGAACAGGAAATGATGAAAGAAGTAAATACTTCTTATCCCACGGAAAACTTAAAACGTATTACCGAAGTTTTATCGCAATTACCAAAGAATAAAAAATTTATTCGAAAAATTCAACGCTTGATAGAGTCCAGACAAACCATGTTTGATGAGAACAAGCTAGATTGGGCAATGGCCGAGCATTTAGCTTATGGTTCGCTTTTAGAAGAAGGATTTAGCGTTAGAATTTCAGGGCAAGATGTTGAACGGGGAACCTTTTCACATCGTCACGCAGTGGTAAAAGTAGAAGACAGTGAGGAAGAAATTATTCTTCATAACAATATAAGTGACAACCAAGGTAAGTTCAATATTTTCAACTCTCTGTTATCCGAATATGGTGTTGTTGGGTTTGATTATGGTTATGCCATGGCGAGTCCAAATACGCTAACCATTTGGGAAGCCCAATTTGGTGACTTTAGCAACGGAGCGCAGATTATGATAGACCAATACATATCTTCAGGAGAAGATAAGTGGAAAACGCAAAACGGATTGGTCATGTTGTTGCCACATGGTTATGAAGGTCAAGGAGCAGAACATTCATCAGGACGTATGGAACGCTATCTGCAACTTTGTGCCAAAGATAATATGTTTGTGGCCGATTGCAGTACACCTGCTAATATGTTTCACTTGTTGCGTAGACAAATGAAGGCCAATTACCGTAAGCCATTAATTGTATTTACACCAAAAAGCTTGTTGAGACATCCACGAGTGGTTTCAACAGTCGATGAATTTGCAAATGGTAGTTTCCAAACTTTAATAGATGATGAAACTGCCAACCCAAAAGACATTAAATCTTTGGTGCTGTTAACGGGAAAGTTTTATTATGATTTGTTAGAGGAAAAAGAAGCGCAAAACAGAAATGATATTGCATTAGTTAGAATAGAGCAGTTATTCCCATTACCAATTAAAGAAATTCTATCAATAATAGAAAAATACAAGAATGCTGAAGAGATAGTTTGGGCACAAGAAGAACCAAAAAATATGGGTGCTTATGCCCATATGTTGATGCACCTTGACGAAGCTAAACAATTTAGATATGCAGGCCGTAGACCTTACAGTGCGCCAGCAGCTGGCAGTTCGACGCGATCAAAAAGACGCCATAAAGAAGTAATTGATTACGTATTTGACAAAACAAAATCAAATCAACGATAAACATAAAAGATGTTGATCTGGCAGAAAGTTCGCCAATCACAAAAGAGGCAAACAAAAAGGATAAAAATAAAATATTAAACAATGATTTTAGAAATGAAAGTGCCTTCACCAGGCGAATCAATCACAGAAGTAGAAATAGCACAATGGTTAGTGCAAGATGGTGATTATGTTGAAAAAGATCAAGCTATTGCTGAAGTAGATAGTGATAAGGCTACCCTAGAATTACCTGCTGAGGCAAGCGGAATCATTACATTGAAAGCTGAAGAAGGCGATGCAGTTGCAGTTGGTGAAGTAGTTTGTTTAATTGATACTTCTGCTGAAAAACCAGAAGGTGAGGTACCAGCAAAAGAGAAAGCACCCGAAAAGGAATCTCCTAAAAAAGAAGAACCTAAATCGAAAACTGATAGTAATTCTAATAAGGCAGAAACGAAAACTTATGCCACTGGAACAGCGAGTCCAGCAGCCAAAAAGATTTTAGCTGAAAAAGGAGTAGAAGCTTCGCAAGTTTCTGGATCAGGAAAGGATGGTCGCATCACCAAAGACGATGCAGTCAATGCCTCCATATCTATGGGAACGCCAACTGGAGGTACTCGTGGTGAATCGCGCTCTAAGTTATCTATGTTACGACGTAAAGTTGCAGAACGATTGGTTTCGGCTAAAAACGAAACAGCCATGCTTACTACTTTTAATGAAGTAGATATGCAACCTATTTTTGATTTGCGTAACGAATACAAAGAAACATTTAAAAACAAACACGGTGTTGGCTTAGGATTTATGAGCTTCTTCACTTTAGCGGTAGTAAGAGCTTTAAAATTATTTCCATCTGTAAATTCAATGATTGACGGAAAGGAAATGATCAGCTATGATTTCTGCGATATCAGTATTGCAGTTTCAGGACCAAAAGGATTGATGGTGCCGGTAATTAGAAATGCCGAAAACTTAAGCTTTAGAGGCGTTGAAGCCGAAGTTAAGCGATTGGCTTTAAGAGCGCGTGATGGGCAAATTACAGTTGATGAAATGACTGGAGGAACCTTCACTATTTCTAATGGTGGCGTTTTTGGAAGTATGCTTTCAACTCCAATTATCAACCCACCGCAGAGTGGAATTTTAGGAATGCACAATATACTAGAACGCCCTGTAGCTATTGATGGTAAGGTTGAAATACGCCCAATTATGTACGTGGCATTATCCTATGACCATAGAATTATAGACGGCAAGGAAAGTGTGAGCTTTTTAGTTGCAGTAAAAGAAGCACTTGAAAATCCGAAAGAATTTTTGATGGATAACAATATTAAAAAAGCATTAGAACTGTAAAAACTGAACGTTATTAAGGTAAAAAAGGCACAATGTTAAAACGTTGTGCCTTTTTTGATAAATAGTAACTAACTATAACTAAAAAAAATTAACTAAAATATTGATAGCAATAACTAAAACAGAACATACAATTACAGTAATTACTAAAATTTTGTTGGTTGGATTGGTTTCATCTTTCACAGTATTCATAGATTTGGATTTGGATAAATCTGGAAGTGAAAGTTCAGACTGAAATCTGAACTTTCATTTTTACTTCACAGACTCAATTGATTAATAGCGTTGCTAATTTCAGCAATAAATAAGCATAAAACAATACGTAGAACTACGTATTTTTTATAAGAATAATCCTACAAAACAAGCTATTTTTATCCTTTTAGTAAAATTGGCCTTCTAGCTAGTCAAAATTTAGGTCTAAATATTTCATAATTTTCAACTAAATCGAAATAATGTTCATTTATAAAATCTTTAAAAATTTTGATGCTTAAGGACAATTGTATAAAATAAACGAGTTCTGCCGTTAAACAGAACTCGTTATCCCTAAAAACTAATAATAACGTTCCCGTATAGAAAAACAGGTCGCAGTTAATATTAATTGCTAAGTTCATAAATAATTTAACGCAGCGCAATACGTAGAACTACGTATATAGAAATTTTATCGATTTATACGCCTTATTGTCAATAGTATAAAAATTAATTTTTTTGTAAAATATTTTGAAGATTATAATTTGGCGATATAAATGAAGAATTTACTTACAATTAAAGGAAGATTTGAAGACGTTTACAAGACCTTACTTCAAAAAATCTTTAAATTCTTTTGCAAAGCCAATTAAGGCGCCATAACTAGAATCTAAATTTAATTTTGTACGAATATGGCTTTTGTGCTTTTCAACGGTTCTAACTGAAATGTTAAGTTCATCAGCTATTTCTTTGGCAGTTTTATTTTTCCCAATACTGGATACAACAATTTTTTCTGTAGGTGTTAGCAATTCTATTTTTTCTGGAACCTGTTCAACTTCAAGTGATTTTTTGAGTTCATCAGGAAAGTGTGTTTTGCCATTTAATGCGGAATGAATACAAGTTTCTAGTTCTAAAAGAGCAAATTCTTTTAAAATATAACCATAAACACCCAATTTTTGGGCAAGTTTAAATGTGCTTTCATGTTTCTCGAATGTTAGTATAATGAGCTTAGTTTCAATTCCTTCGTGCTTGCAGATACTAGCCACATCAAGCCCTGACTGGATAGGCATTTGGATATCTAAAATAGCGATATCTGGTTTGTGAGCTCTTATTAAGGTCATAGCTTCCTTGCCATTTTTTGCCTGCGCTACAATATCAAAATTTTTGTCAGATAGAAATTCAGTTAAACCTTTGAGCATTAATGGATGATCATCAGCAATTACGATTGTTGGGCGCATGTACTATTATTTTCGGGATTGATTATAATATAGGCATAATTCCAAAACATTCAAAAAAAGTAGTTATATAACTTTTAAATAAAGGTATTTTTTTTCGTAATCTATAACTGCCTTCCCTTTTTTCAAAATATCAGCACCGATAATTCCGTCAACAGGTTTGGCCTTTTGGCTCACTAGTCCTTCATTAACATGGGCAAGATTAAACAAAATTATAGGCATTTTTTGTTTTTTCCATTTACCAATTTTTATAGCATTGATTTTTGAGATTTGAGTAGTCATATTACTAGCGCCTGCACCTGTCGCTTTTATTTCGGAATCTTCAATGTTCAAATTGAAATTTTTAGCATTGTGCATTCCCAATAAGGAATTAGACGCTCCGGTATCTAAAATAAAAACGCCTTTAGCACCATTTATAGTTGCCTTAACTTCAAAGTGATTGGTTTTGGTTAGCTTTAATTTAGCCTTGATATAGCCTTGACCTAATAAAAAAGTTTGTAGACTGTCCA
The DNA here is from genome assembly GCF_036825875.1 of Paucihalobacter sp. Taxonomy (NCBI): domain Bacteria; kingdom Pseudomonadati; phylum Bacteroidota; class Flavobacteriia; order Flavobacteriales; family Flavobacteriaceae; genus Paucihalobacter; species Paucihalobacter sp. The sequence goes on from NZ_DAISXK010000067.1 coordinate 7,836, forward strand.
TTTCATTTTTTTTACAAAGATACTCTTATAAAACAATTATTTTTGCAGAATGATTATAACAGACACGCATACGCATTTATATAGTGAGCAATTCGACAGAGATAGAGATGAAGTTGTGAAAAGAGCACTCGACTTAAATATCAAGCGCTTTTTTATACCAGCTATAGACTCGAATTACACGTCGTCTATGTTAGAACTTGAGAAAAATTACCCCGATAATATGTTTTTAATGATGGGTTTGCATCCCACCTCGGTTAAAGACAATTATAAAGATGAATTGCTTCATGTTGAAAATATGCTAGCCATTAGAAAATTTTATGCGGTTGGCGAGATAGGAATTGATTTGTATTGGGACACTTCCACCTTAAACATACAGCAAGAAGCCTTCAAGTATCAAATTCGCTTAGCTAAAAAATATAAATTACCAATTGTTATTCATTGCAGAGAGGCTTTTGATGAGATTTTTGATGTATTAGAAGGTGAATTTGATGACGATTTATTTGGAATATTTCACTGTTTTACCGGTACTTTCGAACAAGCAAAAAGAGCAATCTCTTTCAATATGAAATTAGGTATAGGTGGTGTGGTAACTTTTAAGAATGGAGGTATTGATCAGTTTTTGAATCAAATAGAATTAAAACACATCGTATTAGAGACCGATTCGCCCTATTTAGCACCAAAACCTTTTAGAGGTAAACGAAATGAAAGCTCATATATAATTAAGGTCGTTGAAAAATTAGCCTTACTTTACAACCTGTCGCCAGAAGAAATTGCCGACATCACAACTGAAAATTCAAAAACCATTTTTGGAGTTTAACTTATGAATGAGAACAAGCCTAAAATTTTATTGATCTATACCGGTGGCACCATCGGGATGATCAAAAATCCTTTAACCGCCAGTTTAGAAGCGTTTAATTTTGATCATTTATTAAAAAATATTCCAGAGTTAAACATTTTGGACTGTGAAATTCAAACTGTTTCATTTAGGGTGCCTATCGATTCCTCTAACATGCATCCGAGATATTGGATTCAAATGGTTGAATTAATTGAGCAGCATTATCACAATTATGATGGTTTTGTTATTCTTCACGGCAGCGACACGATGAGTTATTCGGCTTCGGCATTAAGTTTTATGCTTGAAAATCTTCAGAAGCCTGTAATTTTCACAGGTTCACAACTACCTATCGGTGATTTAAGAACCGATGCTAAGGAGAACTTAATCACATCAATACAAATGGCTTCTTTACGCAATGGTATTGAGCCAGTTATAAAAGAAGTAGGGTTGTATTTTGAATATAAACTGTATAGAGGAAACCGAACCACCAAAATTAATGCAGATCATTTTGAGGCTTTCGAATCCTTGAATTATCCAATGTTGGCAGAATCAGGCGTTCATCTAAAGGTTAATAAAGATTATTTATTTCAACCCCAAAACCAAGAGTTAGTAGTACATAAAACTTTTAACACCAATGTTGCTATAATAAAACTCTTTCCGGGCATTTCGGAATATAGCCTTAATTGTTTTTTAAACAACCCTTCTATTAAAGGTATCATTTTAGAAACCTATGGTGCAGGCAACGCAACAACCGAATCTTGGTTTATAGATTTACTCGTTAATGCTATAAATTCGGGTATCCATATTATCAACGTAACACAATGCTCAGGAGGAAGTGTAGCCATGGGTCAATATGCAACTAGCGAAATCCTTAGAAAAATAGGTGTTATTTCTGGGTTAGACATTACTACTGAGGCGGCAATTACCAAACTGATGTTTTTACTGGGTAAAAATTTCGAATCTAAAGAGTTTAAAACCAATTTTGAAACCTCTTTGCGAGGAGAAATGTCTTAAATTTAATGATAAAAGTTTGAGGCTTTAAATAATTTTTCGTTATTTCAACCCCTGTAATTAAACACAAAGTTTATTTTTAGAGAGGTGGCCGAGTGGTCGAAGGCGCACGCCTGGAAAGTGTGTATACGCC
>NZ_DAISXK010000068.1:0-8792 GCF_036825875.1 Paucihalobacter sp.
GGTTCGTGAATTAAATAAACTTCTTTACCGTTAACGCGTTCGCACGATTCTTTTACAGCACGCATTTCTACTTCTGTAATTCCCGAAGGAATACAAACCACCATCCGCAAGGCTGGCGTAAACCATTTCTTTTTTAAGGCTGGTATATTCTTTATAAACATGCTAATCATCTCTTCAGAAGCTGCAAAATCGGCGATAACGCCATCTTTTAAAGGCCTGATAGTTTTGATGTTTTCATGTGTTTTACCCTGCATCATATTGGCTTCTTGTCCCACATGGGTAATCTTTCCAGTGATGCGGTCTCGCGCTACAATGGATGGTGCGTCTACAACTACTTTGTCATCGTGAATAATAAGGGTGTTAGCCGTTCCTAAATCAATGGCTATCTCTTCGGTAAAGAAATCAAAAAATCCCATGGGCTATTAGTAAATATTGAAAGGTTTAGTTGTATAACGATATAGTTGTAAAAATAGTAAAATTAATGTTTAAAATGACGTATTCCTGTAAATACCATACTAATATTATTGGCATTGCAATAGTCGATGCTTAGATCGTCCTTTATCGAACCACCAGGTTGAATAACCGATGTAATACCCGCCTTTCCAGCAATTTCAACACAGTCGGGAAATGGAAAAAATGCATCACTTGCCATGACAGCACCATTTAAATCAAAATTAAAGGAAACCGCTTTGTGAATGGCCTGATTTAAGGCATCAACGCGGCTGGTTTGTCCAGTACCACTGGCACAAAGTTGCTTGTTTTTGGCCAGAACAATTGTATTTGATTTTGTGTGTTTGCAAATTTTTGAGGCAAAAATCAAGTCGTCAAGTTCTTGATCATTTGGTTTTTTAGAAGTTAGGTAGCTTAACTTTTCAACGGAATCGGTTAATAAATCTTTGTCTTGAACCAAAACACCATTCAGGCAAGTTCTCACCGTTGTATCGGGCAATTTGGCATCTTTTTGAATTAATAAAATTCGGTTTTTCTTTGAGGCCAAAATTTCTTGAGCCATAGGATCAAAAGCAGGTGCGATCACCACTTCGCAGAATAATGAATTTATCAAATTTGCGGTAGCTTCATCTATGGTAGTATTGGATATAAGAATACCGCCAAATGCAGAAACAGGATCGCCGGCCAATGCATCTGTATAAGCTTCTTTTAGACTTGCTCTGGTGGCGATACCACAAGCATTGTTGTGTTTTAAAATTGCGAATGTTGGCGCATCGTTCTTAAATTCATGCATTAAATTAACAGCGGCATCAACATCTAAAAGGTTGTTGTAACTCAATTCTTTTCCGTGAAGTTTGGTAAACATGGCTTCAAAATCACCAAAGAAGTAACCTTTTTGGTGTGGATTTTCGCCATATCGCAACACTTTGCCATTGGTTTCACTAAGCTTGAAAACAGTTTCTGTTTTACTGCTGTTGAAATAATTAAAAATAGCAGTGTCGTAATGTGAAGATACGTTGAATGCTTTGGTAGCGAATCTGGCGCGTGCATCTTCTGAGATACTTCCGTTGTCTTCTTGAAGTAGTTCAAGAAGTTCGTTATAATCAACAACCGATGCCACGCACATAACATCTTTGTAATTTTTGGCAGCGGCTCGAATAAGGGAAATACCACCAATATCAATTTTTTCAATGATATCGTTGTGATTGGCACCTGAACTCACAGTTTTTTCAAACGGATACAAATCAACAATAACCAAATCTATTTGTGGAATATCATAAGTTTGCAATTCTTGCACATCACTTTCAACATTTTGGCGGTTTAAAATACCACCAAAAATTTTAGGGTGTAAAGTTTTTACACGACCACCTAAAATTGACGGATAGGAGGTAAGGTCTTCTACAGCAACAACATCGTAACCGAGATCTTTTATAAATTGTTCGGTACCACCGGTTGAATAAAAAGTAACATTTAAGTCACTTAAGGTTTTAATAAGCGGTGCCAGACCGTCTTTACTAAAAACAGATATTAATGCCGATGAAATTTTTTTTGTGTTGCTCATAAGGTTGTGTTGTGATTTTTCAAGTGCAAAAGTACATATTATCAGACTTAAAATTGAGGATTTTGCGTGACTTTGTTTGAGATTTTTGTAACAATCAATTGTTGAAAACGTCCTATCTTTAACTTCATAAAATTAGCCTATATGATTATTTATTTAAGAGTAATAAAGGAGAGTTTTGCCTTTGCTCTAAATGCTCTTAGGAACAATAAGTTGCGAACATTTTTGTCATTACTCGGTGTTACCATAGGAATTTTTTCAATCATCGCAGTATTGGCCGCAGTCGATTCATTGGAGCGAAATATTAAAGAAGGTCTTTCGGGTTTAGACGCAAATACCATGTATCTAACCAAATTCTCTTTTGGCCCAACAGAGGTGCCACGCTGGCAACGTGATAATTTCCCACAAACAGATTACAACGACTTTGATTTTGTAAGGCGTAATATTCCTAATATTGGTGCTGTTGCCTTTGCCATATTAGGCGGCAATGAATCAGTTAGATATGAAGGTCAAACTGTTACAAATGTTGGTGTTACCGCAGTTTCAAGTGGCATTTATGATATTGAAGATTTTAAAATTGAGCAAGGTCGTTTTTACACTGAGGCAGAATCTGAAACAGGTTCGCCCGTTATAGTTTTAGGACATTCAATTGCTGAGAATTTGTTTAAAAATATCAATCCTGTTGGTCAGGAGGTTCGCGTTTATGGGAGAAAATTGTTGGTAATTGGCGTTCTAAAAAAATATGGGTCGGGTTTATTTGATACACCCGACGAAAAGGCTTATGTTCCGGTAAATTTCGTTAGACAATTTAAAAGTGGTGGCGCTTTCGGTTTGCCCGGAGCAATTATTTTGAAACCGGCAAAAGACGTAGATTTAAATGCATTTGAAGCGATACTCGTTCAAAATTTTAGAATTTTTAGAGGGTTAAAACCCGATGAACCTAACAATTTTTTTATCAATAAAATTTCTGGTTTTGCTGCACTAATTGACGGTATTATCGGAACCATGAATTTTGTTGGGTGGCTTATTAGTGGCTTTTCTTTATTGGTGGGTGGATTTGGTATTGCAAATATCATGTTTGTAAGTGTGAAAGAACGCACCAATATTATCGGCATTCAGAAATCTTTAGGTGCTAAAAACAAATTTATTTTGCTTCAATTCTTATTTGAAGCGGTTATTTTAGCCTTGGTTGGCGGCATTATTGGTTTGATATTCGTATGGATTGCAACCTTGGTTATTTCACAATTTTCTGGCGAATTTCAGTTTGTCTTATCATTTTGGAATATGGTTATCGGATTCAGCCTATCCTCAATAATAGGATTGGTTGCAGGGATTGTGCCCGCTATCTCTGCTTCGAAGCTAGACCCAGTAGAAGCTATAAGAACGGGAATGTAAGGCAATACAACGTCCTTCTAGTCAAATAAGGTTGCAACTTTTTTACAAATGTATTCTAGAAACCTTTCATCCTTTTCTGTAAAAGGATCGGGCGTATTCGAATCAATGTCTATTTGGCCAATATTCTCACTATTCACAAAAATTGGAACCACGATTTCTGCCTTAACGTTTATACTACAGGCAATATAATTGTCTTGAGCGCTAACATCTGGCACTACAAAGTTTTGATTACTCACCGCAACTTGACCACAAATACCTTTTCCAAAAGGAATAATAGTATGATCGGTTGGCGCACCCACATAAGGACCCAATTTCAATTCTTGCTTGTCGCCATTTTTAAAATAAAAACCTACCCAATTGTAATAGGAAATTGAATCCGACAACAGTTTGCAAATATTGTGTAATTTAACGTCTCTGTCTAAATCGGTTTCTGAAACAATCGCTTTTACCTTTTGTTTTAAGTCTTGAAAGGGCATGTTATTTTTTTTTTGGCAAAAGTATTTAAAAAGCCGTAATTTTCAAGCGTTAATTTGCGCAACTTTAACACTAAAATCGCCTTAATTTATTGTTTTCTATTTTTAAAAAATATAGACTCGTTATTAAATTTATAATTACCTTTTTATTGGTTTATGGAATAGGTTCTGGCATCTATAAATTTTATCTCGATGTTAGTGATGGCTCCCAATTTTACCCAGATTATTTAACCAATCTGGTGGCCAAACAAAGTAGCGCTATGATCAATAGTTTTGGGTATCCCACCGAAATAGAACCACACAAATTAGAACCTTCTATGAAACTTATGGTTAATAATAAATTTGTAGCTAGAGTTGTTGAGGGATGTAACTCAGTGAGTGTTATTATCTTGTTTATATCTTTTGTGGTGGCCTTCGCCGGTTCATTTAAAGCTACTTTTTTTTATGTTTTGGCAGGCAGTTCCCTTATTTATGCGGTGAATTTAATTAGAATAGCCATTTTAAGCATCGGGCTATACAAATATCCATGGCGCAGCGAACTGTTGCACACCGTAATCTTTCCTTTAATCATTTACGGTTTGGTATTCTTGCTATGGATGGTGTGGGTGCATTATTATTCTAGACAACAAAAAGCAAATGAGTAATCCCTTTAAGTATATATTGCTTTTAATTTTATTTGGGCTACTCGTTTTGGTACGCGTATTCGAAAATGAATTATTCTACGACCCTTATTTATTGTTTTTTCAAAATGATTATTTATACATGGACTTTCCAAGAAGGGAAATTTTAAAACTTACGCTTTTTACTACCTTACGCTACGCAATCAATAGCCTGTTATCACTTGGCGTTTTGTATCTGTTTTTTAAAGATAGGAATATGATACGCTTTGCCGCCCTTCTTTTTATCCTTGCCTATCTGTTTTTGCTAATGCCATTTTTATACTTTGTCATTAACCCAAGACAAGAAGATTACTATTTGTTTTTCAATGTGCGACGGTTCTTAATTCAACCAATCTTTTTATTAATATTTATTCCAGCCTTCTATTATTACAAGCTAAAGCGTTAATATATTGTGAAATATCAGTTGTTTTGCTGCGTTTTTATACCTTTACGCCGTGAATCTTAAAATCATAAATAAAACCCTTTCGATGTTTATGGCACTTTTGGTGCTGTGTTCTACGGTTTCTGTAACTGTAGAAAAACATTTTTGTGGTGGTACTTTGGTTGATGTCGGCGTTTTTACACCAGCAAATAAATGTTGTTCAGACACTTCAAGTTCCGTTCAAACGTCTCAAGAAAGTCACTGCTGTAATGATGTGGTGGATTTCGTTGAAGGCCAAGACGAACTTCTTTTAGCTTCCAATGACGAGTTCAATAAATTCCAAGCTGAATTTTTTAGTGCGGTCATAATTAGCTATGTTCAATTATTTGAAAATCTTCCAAAAAAGAACCTTCCAAATTATAATTATGTACCTCCAAACTTGGTGCATGACATGCATATCCTTCACAAAGTTTTTTTAATTTGATGTCTTAATGAAACCCCTTTATAGAGGGATTGGGAGATTTATCCCGCAACTATTTCATTAACAATCAAATTTTATATCATGTTAAAATACCTATGGTTTTTTACTTTTTTGGTTCCTTTTAGTTTATGTGCACAGGAACAGTTAGAAGGTGTTATTTTAGAACAGAACAATGCCAACGAAGAAATGCCGCTCTCGGGTGCCAATGTTTATTGGCAAAATACTTCAGTTGGCAGTATTACCGATTTAGACGGCAAATTTAAAATACCCTATAGCAGTACATATAAATTTCTTATTGTCAGTTACGTTGGATTTAAAACCGACACTATTGAAGTTTCAGATTCAAATTTTATAAAACACTTTCTGAAACCAACGGCTAATTTAGATGAGGTTACGGTAACTTCAAGAAAACAGGCCACACAAAAATCTTATTTGCAAGCTACAAATACCTTTACCGTTTCATGTGATGAATTGCTTAAGGCAGCCTGTTGCAACCTGTCTGAAAGCTTTGAAACCAACCCATCGATAGATGTTAATTTTTCCGATGCTATTTCTGGCACCCGTCAAATAAAAATGCTGGGATTAACAACGCCATATATATTGATAGCTACCGAAAACATTCCTGCTATTCGCGGCGCCTCTCAGGCTTATGGATTGAGTTTTATTCCTGGTACATGGATTGAAAGTATTCAGATAACTAAAGGTGCAGGAAGTGTTGTCAATGGTTTTGAAAGTATAGCAGGACAAATAAATGCCGAACTTCAAAAGCCATCAACCGATTACGGATTGTTTGTAAATACCTATGCAGCAACCAATGAGCGTTTTGAATTAAATACACATCTAAATACTGCGGTTGGAGATAAATGGCATACCGGCTTGTATTTGCATGGTAGCATGTTAGACGCCAAACACGATGTAAATGACGATGGTTTTCTAGACATGCCATTATATAAACAGGTAAATATTTTAAATAGATGGCAGTACACCAATGCCGAAAAAGGTGTTGTGAGTTTTATAAACCTCCGATATTTGAATGATAGAAAACAGTCTGGACAAACCAGTTTTAATCCAGATACCGATAAATTAACCACCAATGCTTGGGGAAGTGAGATCGACACCGATCGTTTTGAAATAAGCACCAAATTAGGTTATGTTAATCCTGAATTGCCGTACCAAAGCTTAGGGTTTCAAACTGCCTTTAGCCATCATAAACAAGAGTCGTATTTTGGTTTAAGAGTTTATGATATAGAACACAATAGCTTTTATAGTAATTTGATATATAACAGCATCATTTCCGATTCAAGACATAAAATCAAAACCGGAATAAACTTTACTTATGATGCATTTAAAGAAACAGTTGCTGACGATAATTTCGATAGAATCGATAATTCTGTAGGCGGTTTTTTTGAATACAATTACGATGATTTAGAAAAGTTAAATTTAACCGCTGGTGTTCGGGTAGATCAGCATAACCGTTTAGGACTTTTTGTAACACCAAGGTTACATGTTAAATATTCGCCATGGGGTAAATCTGCGCTTAGAGGGTCTATAGGAAGAGGAAAACGAATAGCAAATATCTTTGCTGAAAATCAAAATTTATTTGCATCCTCAAGGCAAATTAATATTTTTAATGCAGGTGGAGAAATCTATGGTTTAGACCCTGAAATTGCTTGGAATTACGGTATAAGTTATTTACAAGGTTTCAACTTATTTGGAAGAAGTGCCGATGTAACCGTAGATTTTTATCGAACCGATTTTCAAAATCAGATAGTGGTAGATTGGGAAAATCCTCAAGAAATTAATTTTTACAATCTTGAAGGCGAAAGTTATGCCAATAGCTTGTTAGTTGAATTTAATTACAATGCCTTTGAAGGTTTTGATTTGAGAACTGCCTACAAATATTACGATGTTCAAACAGCATTTTTAAGCGGGAAAAAACAACAAGCTTTAGTACCGCAACACCGTATTTTTGTTAACACTGCTTATGAAACACCAACAAATGAAAAGGGCGCTCAATGGAAGTTTGATGCCACATTTAACTGGCTAGGAAAACAGCGATTTGCATCTACTGAAAGTAGCCCTGTGCAGTTTCAATTAGGCGAGTTTTCACCGACTGTTGGAACTTTAAACACCCAAATTACAAAGGTGTTTTCTCCAAAATTTGAAATATACATAGGTGCTGAAAACATCACTAATGTACGCCAGGATAACCCAATTTTAAGTCCTGATGCGCCTTTTGGTTCAAATTTTGATTCTAACTTTGTGTATGGACCGATTTTTGGAAGTATGTATTATACGGGACTACGCTATAAATTAAATTAATTATATTAAATTTAGTAACATGAAACACATAGTAATAATGCTCGCAATGGTTCTAGGAATGACTGCCATTGCTCAAAACAAAAACATGAAAGCAAGTATTGAAGTAGATGGGATTTGCGAAATGTGCAAAGCGCGTATCGAGAAAGCGGCCATAAAAACGGCGGGAGTAAAATCTGCCGTTTGGAGTATCGAAACCCACGAGTTGCGATTAATATTCGATGAACGCAAAACAAATCTTAAGGAAATTCAGAAAAGTCTTGCTAATGTTGGTCACGACACCAAAGCTTTTAAAGCCACTGACGAAGCTTATAACGGCTTACATGCGTGTTGCAAATACCGTGACGAAACTGTGAAAAACGATCATAAGTAATATTTGCAAAACCGTCTTGTATCAGGACGGTTTTTTTATTGATTACATTAACCTAACAATGAGACTATGACTCATACTTATAATATAACAGAAATGACTTGTGGCGGTTGTGTTTCAACAGTTAAAAGCAAGCGTCATACCATTTAAAACAGAAATGGCATTAATTGCAACAAGTATCGTTTTGGGAATTACAACTATTGGCGTGACCAAGACATTACTGGAGAAAAAAAATTCAGTGTGCTTGCTTAGGAACAGCACTAAAACTTCCTATGGCGGAAGCTACTTTTATCGAAAATGTAATTATGGTTGTGATGGCATTTTTCGATGCTTTTTAGATAAATATGATACCGTTTAAAAGAATATCACTTGGATTTTATCCAACACCTTTGGTGAAGTTAGAGTCACTCACAAAGCTTTTGGCCGGTCCAGAAATTTATATCAAAAGAGATGACCTAACAGGATTGGCTTTTGGTGGTAATAAAACGAGAAAGCTGGAGTATCTTCTTGGTGATGCTGTTGCAAAAGGTTGTGACGTTTTAATTACCGGTGGCGCTCAGCAATCTAATCACTGTAGGCAAACGGCTGCTGCGGCCGCTCAATATGGTTTGCAATGCCATTTGGTATTGGGTGGTCACCAACCAGATGAATTTAACGGGAACTTATTATTAGATAAATTACTGGGTGCGCATCTTCATTTTTGTG
>NZ_DAISXK010000069.1:0-5387 GCF_036825875.1 Paucihalobacter sp.
AGAAATCTAACTGACGCTGTAAAGAAACTTCAGCACCTGTAACATAAGCATCATCCCCATTTTGTGGTTGAAATGTTCTGAATCCGGCATTTGTTTCTCCAGTAGGAACTTCACCAATTTGGGTGTAAATGAAGTTGTTAATGCGCTTGTAGAAAACACCCCCCGAAAGAATACCGACGTTATCGAAATAATGTTCAGCCATAAAGTCGAAATTCATGGAGGTTGTTGGGTCGAGGTCTGAATTACCTAATACAATTTCCTCATCTTCAATAAGTACATCAACAGTCGGCACTAAATCCACGTAGTTAGGACGCGCTAAAGTGTTGGTCCAAGCCAATCTAAATACTGTTTTATTACTTAAATCGTATTTAAAATGAACCCCAGGTAAAATGTTGGTATAGCTACTTTCATCTGTAATTTGACCTATAAGTTCTTCTTCCTCCTCAATTTGATTTCCGGTAGCAGTAATTTTCGTGGTCTCTAATCGAACACCTGCCAAAACACTTAATTTATCAGAAACTTTTTGATTGGCCATGATGTATCCAGCAAATACATCTTCGGAAACATTGTAATTGGCTCTCAAATATTCATCTGGGATATCTTCTTCATCAAATAAAACAGGATTCCTTAAATTTAAGCTACCCAAAAATTCAGGAGACATAAAAGATCCGGCTGCGTATTGACTACCTGCTAGAAAATCAGGATTTGTGAAATCTCTTGTTGGAACAACAGCCAGCGTTCCAAACGCCTGTGGGTTATCGCCTGTTGGATCGTATTCGAAAAAGTTATTGTTTCTGAATTTATCTTTTAATCGCAACCTACCACCAAATTTGATGATACCATCACCATTACCAAAAAAGTCTGAAGGCAAGGTAAAGTTTACGAAAGCATTAAAATCTTCTTCCTGTGTTTCTTGGTTTTCTTCGGAAATAGAGTTGAGGTTAAATCTGTCTAAAGTAACTTGAGAAGGATCTGTCGGTCTAAATGACGGGAATCTCGGGTTGGTGAAATCTCCCGCTAAGGCAATGCTGCTGCCGGTTTGGTATTGGGTGTATCTTTCGTTTGGTCTGTCTTCAGAAGCTTTTGCAGCTGAAATTAACCAGTCAACTTGTAAGCTATTCACCAAATGCTCACCTGTTAAAGTAAAATTGTACATTCTCTGCTCTTCTAATCTCGTATTTTGAATTCGTCCTCCGGGAATACCGCCTTTAGTTTGGCGACGTATTCTGCCTGTATAACTTACTATGTTTTCGGTACCATCCTCAAATACTGGATTTATTCTATCATAACGCAATCTATATCTGTTTTCACGATCATCTCGCCAGTTGTACATAGATTTAAAGGCAATTTTGTTGTTTTCATTAAAGGCGTAATCAAAATTCGCTGAAAAACTTCTTCTAACGCGTTGTACAAGATAAACTCGAATATCATTTTCTTCAACATATGGATTTACTGTAATATCTTCTCCTGTTAAAGGACTTTCAGCTTCATTAGCCCAAACAGCTTCTACGTTATCCGAACCAAAATCGTTATCGTTAATAGATGCAGCAATCATCCAGCCAAATTTGCGGTCTTTAGAACGATCACCCACCAAAAACGATCCATTTAAAATACGTTTGTTGGTTATAAAGTTGATACCAGTACCAGCAGTAGCGGCCAATCTAAAACTTTGAGGGGATGACCTCGTTACCAAATTAACCGAACCACCCAATGCATCGGCATCCATGTCTGGCGTTACAGCTTTATTCACTTCAATGGTTTGTATCATATCCGATGGGATAAGGTCCATCTGCACATTTCGGTTATCACCTTCCGCAGATGGAATTCTACTGCCGTTTAAGGTAACACTGTTTAATTCTGGTGCCAAACCTCTCACAATAATATTTCGGGATTCACCTTGATCTACCTGCATGGTGATACCTGGAATTCGTCGCATAGCATCACCAATATTAGCATCTGGAAATTTTCCAATTTGGTCGGTGGAAACTATGTTGGTAATGTTCGCTTTATTACGTTGTGTGTTTAAAGCTCTCGCCTGACTATTTAAAGAAAAGCCTCTTAATTCGACTGCGGCGAGCTCCTCAGGACTTTCACTTAATTTAAAGTTAGTAACAATTGTTTGACCAGCTGTTACAACTATTTGCATAGTGACATCCTCGAAACCCAAGTACTTTACAACTACTTCGTAAGTTCCTTCTGGAACTCCTAAAATAAGGTAATTACCATTTTCGTCAGAAATGGAGCCTTTGTTGATGGATTCAATTAAAATATTCGCACCTGGAACAAATAATCCAAAAGCATCGGTAACAACACCCTTAATGTTTCCGTTTTGCGAAAAAATGGTACTAAAACTAAATAAGAATAATAAAAAAATGTAGTTTGTCTTCATGGTTAGTTAATTTTTTACAAACATACATGAAAGGCAAAACCAGCGATTTACATAAACTTAAAACTTGGGTTACCAAATGATTAAAATATTGCCATTTTGGATGGATTTTTACCAAAAATTTACAATCGCTTAACTTTTTGGTAAAAATTAAAACCAGAAATCCGCCTAAATAATTTACAGCGAATTATTTAGGTTTAACAATATTTATCTAGGAAAATTTTGCTAAATAATAAAAATCGAAAATTCAATTATCTAATCCTTTTGCTTTGGATGCACCAAAGTCATCTCATCCACCAAATGCGTGGCGCCAGCAAATTTGTCTATGATAAATAATACATAGCGAATATCCACCATAATATTTCTACAGATTTCAGGGTCGTAATAAATATCGCTCATAGTGCCTTCCCAAACCCGGTCGAAGTTCAGGCCAACAAGATTGCCGTTAGCATCTACTGCTGGACTACCACTATTGCCACCTGTGGTATGATTGGTCCCAATAAAGGCTACTGGTAGTTTACCATTGCTATCGGCGTAGTTTCCGTAGTTTTTTGTCTTATGCAAATCAATTAATTTTTGTGGCACATCAAATTCATAATCACGTGGAACATATTTTTCAATTACACCATCTAAATAGGTTATAGGTTCGTAATACACCGCATCTCTTGGCGCATATCCTTTTACCTTTCCGTAGGTTACTCTTAAAGTACCATTGGCATCGGGGAAGTAACGCTCATCTGGTAATACTTCCATCAATGCTTTCATGTACTGTCTTTGTAAATTATTGATTTGCGTGTTTTTAATTTGCCATTCGGGCTCCACTTCATTATAAAACTTTGTAATATGTGGTTTTGCAAATTGATAGGCGGCGTCTTTGTTTAAGGCTTTTACAATATCCGCTTTACTTCCTTCCAAAATTTTAAGTGCTAATTTTTGGTTGGTAAAGGCTGTTTTATTATAAATAGATGCATCAAACTTATCGGTAAAATGTGGTATGATAGCTTGAAAAACTTCTTTATCAACTTGTGGATTGTAATTCCTATAAATTGATTTCAACCTAGCGCTTACGCCTTCTTTTGCTTTGTTAAAAGTGGCATCATCGGCCATTGTGGCATTTTCAAGTTGTGCGAGCTGCATCATGATTTGCATGAGCTCACTGGTTCTTACAAATACTTCAACAAACTTATTTCGGTTTAAATTAACTGCTTCAAAGGATTGGTATAGCGTTTCCAATTCGGGCAATACCGATCCGTATTGGTTATTTAACCCCTTTTTGAGTAGTTCATTTTTAAATTTTTCTTCCAATGCGCGTTTTATATCGATGGCACCACTTTTTGCAATACCTTGATTTTCGCCTATCCATTTTTTCCAGGCATTCGCGATACGTGCTTGTTTGGATGCATACTGAATTCTAACCTTATCGCTCGCTTTCATATTGGCATCGATTACTTTTAATGCCGATTCTCTGATAGCGATATTGGCTGGATTAATTTTGTTTACAACTTGATTTACCGCAACCGCCGGTAAATACTCATTGGTGGTTCCAGGAAATCCCATTACTAAGGTAAAATCGTCTTCTGCTACACCATCTAAAGAAATAGGCAAATGGTGTTTGGGTGTGTAAGGAACATTGTTTGTCGCATATTTTGCTGGACGGTTATTAGCATCGGCATAAATTCTAAACACCGCAAAATCGCCCGTATGTCTAGGCCAAACCCAGTTATCGGTATCGCTACCAAATTTGCCGATACTCGTTGGTGGTGCACCTACCAGTCTTATATCTTCATAGCGTTCATAAATAAACAGGTAGTATTGATTGCCCTGGTAGAATGCTTTGATACCAACATTTTGCCAATCTTCCTTTGTGGCTTCAGTTCTTACATAATAACTGTTGCTGTCTATTTTTGACTGTCTTGCTTTGGCATCCATGGTTTCGGTAACACCAGCTAAAACAACTTCAGTGACATCTTCAATACGAACAACAAAATCTACAAAAAGTTCATCATTTGGAATTTCTTCATTCAAGCTCATGGCCCAAAATCCATTTTTCAAATAATCGTTTTCTAAAGACGAATGCGATTGAATTTGACTATAACCACAATGGTGATTGGTAAGTAATAAGCCCTTAAGAGAAATCACTTCACTGGTGCAACCATTATTAAAATGTGCGATGGCATCTTTTAAGCTAGAATTGTTGATATCGTATATATCACTTGCTGTTAGTGCGCCGCCCAAAGCTTCAATTTCGGTTTCGTTTATGCCTTCTAACAGCGAAGGAATCCACATGCCGCCTTGTTGGGCTTGTAATTGGAAAATTATAAATAGGAAGAAAATCTTAATTAGTTTCATGATTGAAATGTTTTATTCGTGTAAAGTTAAAAAAGAAGCAATGAATATTAAGTTTTTTCTTGGGTTTCAGTCGGTACCTTTAAAAAAGATGTCTATTACATTTGAAAATTATTCACTCAAATTTTCATTAAAAAATGAAATTGAGGCTTCTATTATCTTTGACCTATAATTTAAATTGGGCTTTCATAAAATCTTTTATAATTTTGATATATGTCTGAAAATGAACTGTCATATATTATTATTAGATGTGGATTAGAAGTTCACAGGCAATTAGGTCCTGGATTATTAGAAAGTGCCTACAAAGAATGTTTATTTTTCAAATTACAACAAAACGGATGATACGTTGAAAAAGAAAAACCTATGCCTTTAGTTTTTGAAAATGTAAAATTAGAATGTGGGTATAGAATAGATCTATTAGTCGAAAATAAGGTAGTTATAGAATTAAAAAGTGTGGAGTGCCTGACAGATGTTCATCTAGCCCAAACATTAACGTACATGAAACTTGGTGGTTACAAACTAGGATTGCTTATGAACTTTAATGTTGCATTGTTAAAACAAGGTATAAAAAGAGTGATAAATGGAAAATTAAACCATAAATAATTAATCGTTGTGGTTGAAAAATTAACCACGATGTTCGCAAATAAATCACAAA
>NZ_DAISXK010000069.1:5487-8686 GCF_036825875.1 Paucihalobacter sp.
CTTTGTGTAAAACTTTGTGCCCTTTGTGGTTAAAAAACGTAAGCACGAAATTCTCAGAGGTTCAAGAAAACATACAAAGAAAAATTAAACTCAACTCCGTGCCCTTTATGTAAAACTTTGTGTTCTTAGTGGTTAAAAAACATAAGCACGAATTATAATCTAGTAATTCACATCTTCTCAAAACTAATATTTATTGAACATTAATCAGACAAAAGCATTATATTGATACTATAATAAAAACTATGCAACACGATTCAAAATTACCCCATGTTGGTACCACTATATTTTCTGTGATGAGCGCATTGGCCACGCAGCATCAAGCCATTAACTTATCACAAGGATTTCCAAATTTTAAGAGCGATCAAAAATTGATTGATTTAGTAAATCAAGCTATGAATTCGGACTACAATCAATACGCGCCAATGCCCGGAAGTTTAGACCTTAGATTGGCTATTTCGCATAAATATCAATTGTTGTATAACAGCGATTACCATCCCGAACATGAAATTACTATTACGGCTGGTGCAACACAAGCTATTTTCACCATCATTTCTGCCTTTATTAGAGCCCAAGATGAAGTGATTATTTTCAAGCCTGCCTATGATTGCTATCAACCTGCGGTGGAACTCAATGGCGGTATATGCATTGAAATTCCGCTATACACACCAAATTATACCATAGATTGGGAGCTAGTTGCTTCAAACATATCACCAAAAACAAAGATGATTATGATTAACACGCCTCACAATCCAAGCGGCACTGTGTTGACCAAAGGCGACATGCTACAACTTGAAAAACTCACCAAAAACACAAATATCATCGTGTTAAGCGATGAAGTGTATGAGCATATTATTTTTGACGGTTTAGAACACGAGAGCGCCTGTAAATTTCCCGACTTAAAATCGCGTAGTTTTATAACGGCGTCTTTTGGAAAAACCTTTCACAACACCGGCTGGAAAATCGGCTATTGCTGTGCGCCAAAATCGCTGATGGATGAATTTAGAAAAGTACATCAATTTAATGTGTTTTCGGTTCACCATCCTACGCAAAAAGGATTGGCAGATTATATGCAAAATCCCGAGACCTATTTAAAACTAGGTGCATTTTTTCAGCACAAAAGAGATCTGTTTTTAAGTTTAATCGCCGATACGAAATTCAAATTTAAACCTTCTCAAGGAAGTTATTTTCAAGTTTTGAATTACAGTGCTATTTCTGATGAACACGACGAGAGTTTTGCAAAAAAACTCACCATCGATTACAAGTTAGCATCCATTCCTCTATCTGTATTTTACTCAAATAAGCAAGATGATAAGGTGCTGCGATTTTGTTTTGCGAAAACCGATGACACCTTAAAAAAAGCTGCTGATATTCTTTGTAGAATTTCGCAGGAAATCAATTATTAAAGTTGTGAAATTCTTATGATTCTTAATTTGATTTGCAAGCCAATATTCCGTATCTTACTATGTAAAATTAAAAACAAAGAAAATGACAATAAGAATATTTAAATTTTTAGCCGTATTTACCCTATCAGCATTTTTATACAACTGCGGAAGCAGCCATAACGTAGTACACGACGGTAGTGTTTACGAAGTTAAGGGCAGCAAAATTTACAAAGCTGGAAACGAAGTTACTGAAACACTTCCTGAAGAAACTAAATCTGGCATTCAAGAAACTTTAGAAACGCGTTTAGCTTTAAAAGCCGAAGAAGAAAAACGACAAAAAGAACTTGAAAACAGACAAAAAGACCAAGAGAAAATTCAAAAAAAAGCTGAGAAACGTCAAAAAGAACTAGAGAAAAAGCAAAAAGAAATAGAAAAAGAACAAGAAAGACGCGAAGACGCCAGAAAAGCTTTTATCAAAGCAAATGATAAACTAAAGAAAGCGCAAAAAAAATACGATCGTCTTTTAGAAAAAGGAAAGTTATCACCAGTTGATATCGAGAAATGGGACGAGAAAATTGAAAAACTTCAAAAAGAAAAAGACATAGCAGAAGAACGTTATAATTCACTTTAAAATTTAATTCGCATTTGAAAGTATTAATTGTTCAAACAACTTTACACTGGGAACAACCTGAAATTAACCGAACTCATATTGCAAAGTTAATTTCAGAAAAGGCATCGGAGGCCGATTTGGTAGTACTGCCCGAAATGTTTACCAGTGGTTTTACCATGAATCCGAAACTAGTGGCCGAAACGATGCTGGGCGATACTATTAAATGGATGCGAAAACTTTCACAACAATACCAGACTGCCATAACCGGCAGTTTGGTTATTTTAGAAAACGGCCATTATTACAACCGATTGGTTTTTGTGCATCCAAATGGCGACATTGACCAGTACGATAAACGCCACACCTTTGCCCTAGCAAGAGAACACGAACACTACACCGCAGGTACACAACAGGTAATTATAAATTACATGGGTTGGCGTATTTGTCCGCTAATATGTTACGATTTGCGTTTCCCTGTTTGGTCTAGAAATACCCAAAACTACGATATACTCCTTTATGTTGCCAATTGGCCAGAACCCAGAGTCAACGCTTGGGACGCACTTTTAAAAGCACGTGCCATCGAAAATATGAGTTACTGCGTTGGCGTGAACCGCGTTGGCAAAGATGGTAATGACCATAACTACGTTGGTCACTCAGGCGTTTATGATATTTTAGGACATAAAATAGACAAGCTTATACTCGAATCAGAAAATGTGGCACTTGTAACTCTAGAAAAAGAACAGGTGCAATCTACACGAGATAAATTGCGGTTTTTGGATGATAGGGATGCGTTTGAGATTATCAACTAGATTTTGAACTCGCAGGTGTTGTCCCAAGGTTTCGGGACTGTGAGGTCTTAACTAAGTAAAGCAGCATTTAATTGTACAAAAAATTAAATGCAATAATCCTTACAATTAACACCAAGTTTTATCTCAAAGTTTCCCCAACAAAACCAGGTATTTCATTCATAATCAATAAATTTTAACATTTAAAATTAGTTTATTATCCATTTTTTTTTACGTTTGTTGAAAGTGAAATCTTAAATTATTATTAAGTTCTCACATTTACCCCTAAAAACTTTACAATTTTTAATGTTTAATTTCAATTTGTATTGCTATGAACAAAATGTGTAAAGTGCTTATTGTAGAGGATCATCCTTTAATCATTAACAATTTCAAAACTGCTTTTTCTCAGGTAGAGAAACAGCAAC
>NZ_DAISXK010000070.1:0-8368 GCF_036825875.1 Paucihalobacter sp.
TGGTTTATTTTACCCAGATTGGATTCTATATCGTCTAGAATGGTTAATATTTCATCTAAAGCGCCGTCAGGAATGGGTTTATCTCGATAAGCCCTTACGGTTGCTATTTCTTCGCGTACTTCTTGCATCATTTCTACAGATACTTCCGAGAAATTGTTTACAAAGTTCAGTGGGTTTTGTATCTCATGTGCAATGCCTGCAGTGAGTTCACCTAAAGAAGCCATTTTTTCAGATTGGATGAGTTGACTTTGTGTGGCTTTTAAATCCTGTAAAGATTTTTGAAGTGCTTGGTTAGAATCTTCAATGGCTTTTCGTTTTTGTTCGAGTTCTTCAATGGTTTCCTCTAATAAAATGGCTGTGGTGCGTTTTACTTTTTCGGTGCGTTCCAGTTTAAATAGGATAATTGCCATCTCGTTTTCAGCATTTTTCACGTGTTTTAAAAGTGCCAGCTTTTCCTCTTCAGAAAGTTGGTTAGCACTTTCGATAAATTCTAAAATGGATTTTAAGTGTGAATTCATTTATTTTTCTTTTAATACTACCCAGCTCACGGTGGTACCATGAAATTCTGGCCGACTGTCGTCTAGTTTTCCAAATTCACCCAATGAGAAAAAGCCAGCCATGGGTTTGTTCCAGGTAGCGGCGAGTCCGTCTAATTCTAAAGGTAACATCGGTCCCAGTGATGCTAATCTGCCCACACAGGAAAAGATGACCATGGCATCAGCATCTGGTAATTCATTTTCTTTAATGGACCTTGAACTTTCAATCACGGTGTCAATGATATCTAAATCGGGCGGGAGCGAAAACCGAAACATGGAACCTTCTATAACAGGACCACCCATCATGACAGATTGGTCATCTTTATTCCAAAGTAAAGCTGGTCGCATCATCGGAATACCTGATTCTCGTTGAATCTGTAAGGGAAAAAGATTGTTTAATGGTACAATAGCTTCTGTTGTTTGAGAGGTTATAAATTCATTTCCCATGAATTTTTTAAGCACATCCATTGCCGGTTCATTATCTATGGTATAGATCCATGCACCTTCACTTTTTGTGATTTTTTTTTCGGTTCCAATAGGTTTCCAACCTGAAACTGCAATGCCTTTCACATCAATTTTATCCTCATCTAATATAAGGGTAATGAAACCGCTGCTACTTTTATGGTGATTTGTAAATACGATTCCTTCAAAATTTACAAATTCTCCTGCCCTGCCGCCAATAATGTTAACATGTGCACCTGCTTTATCTAATAAACCTTTGATAATATGTTCACCGGGCATTCTTAAGTCGGCATCAGAAATAATAAACGCAGGATGATTAAAGGTAGTTGCAGCAAATTCTCCAACTTGGCAAGCAGACTCGTACACTGAAGCGTCTTTGTAATCTTTTATGACGATTTTAAAATAATCTGTATTTATATCTAATAATAGCACCACAATACCATCCGGCTCCATACCTTTTTCGGTGAATTTTTCGGAAGTACTGGCACCGAATATGGTAATTTCTTCTTCATTTAACAGTTTAGTAATTGGATCGATTTCTTCCACATCTGTTAAAAACACGAAGGCTAATGTGGGTCTGAATTTAGCTGTAATACTAGCTTGAAGAGCGTTTTTTACAGCTTGAAGAGAGTCTCCTTGAATAGATTTTGCAATCATAAAAAGTTTACATTAATGATTAGGGCTTGTGATTATCACAAGGCATTATTGCAATCGATTTGTGGAGATGTTAAATATAAATAAAATTTATGTGTTATGAAGTGGGTTTCATGATTTTCGTTATGAATTTTGGAAGGTGTTTTTTAAATTTTGAAGGTTTCAAACGTCGCATTCGTCACCTTCATTAATTTAAAGTAATCAATTTAAAATGTTTCACTGTTAGTCACTTCTATGTTAATATTAGGATTTTGAGTTCGCCATTTTTTGATATCCTCAATATTTACGTTATTACCAAAAAGAACTACATGATTTAATTTGGGCATTTTTTTAAGTTTTGGTAATTCGTTTGTAACGTTCAATTTATTGAATGACAGGTTTAAATATTCCAAATTTTTGAGTTGATATATACCAGCAGGCAAGGTTTTGATATTGAGTCCAATTAAGGAAAGCTTCTCGAGTTTGCCAAGTTCTAGTAACTCATCTGGGATGGTTGTAAAAGGTGGTGAATTCACCCAATACTCCATAGCGCTTTGGGGTGGATAAATGGTCCAAGAATCATTATTGTTCATACTGATCACCAATTCCTTGGCGTTTTTTAGCACTCCTATTTCTTTTGGAATACTATCTAATTTGTATTCATCTAGGACAATGATTACTTTGTCGTATTGTGTAATATCTTTAAACATATTATTTTGTTGACAAGCTGCAATCAACATTAAAGTTAGAAAAATAATAACGGTTTGAGCAAACGCCCAAACCGTTATATTAGTTTGCTTTTTTAACTTTTTTATAATGTTATTTATTAAGTACTTCATACTCCCAAAACGCACCACTAATGTCGGTAATTTTTAGGATATATCCACCACTTGGTAAGTTTGATAGCATGTCATTTTGCAAATTCATTCTAGCTTTTGCTCCTAAAGGCACTATCAAGCTATGTTTCCCAGGTTTTATTTTGGCTACATAATAGTTTGAAATGGCATTGCTGTGTAACAAAGCCAAATCTTCTTGACTGTAGTTAAGAATCTTGTTGTTTTGTGCATCAAACAATTCTATTTTTATCACCCATGAGCCATAAACATCAACACCTTCGGTTCTGTAAACATCAAACGAGAGTGTGTTATTATTAATTCTACCCTCAGAAATTTCAAGTTTTGGTTTTACAGATTTATTGTGAAGCGTGCCCCACAATCCTCCATGAAACACTTGGTTTGACATAAGCGTCATTCCAAAAATAAATAACGAACCGATTAAAACAACCCTAGCGAAAATAGTTTCTTTGATTGGGATAATGCCCGAGCCCATCCATGCAAACCATGTTTTTTTTGTAAAGGAAAAATTCCTGTTCATTAAATAATTGTCCAATGAGTACTTACCACTTCCTGTTAAAAACAAAAGAAATCCGGCCGCTATACCCAGCACACCTATTTGCCATTCATCCAAACATGTGGTGCCTATCCAACCTGCGCCAAGCAAGATGCCCATTGCAAGACCAAATACACCGATACTCATGATTCGTGTAAACAGTCCAAACATGATAAATAATCCTACGATACCTTCAATAATGGTGAAAATTAGCATGTTTAACCATAATACGTCTGGATTTTCTACCAAGTACTAAATAAGGGGTTTTATACCTAATGCATGCGGTAAAAAGTGATTGAACTTTTCACCTATATAGCCCGCAGCTTCAGGGTCGAGTTTGTTATCTAAAATGGTTCTTCTCCAAAAGGCTGAAAAGTAGGTCCAACCTATTACCAATCTTACTGCAAGTGCTAAAAGACCTGCATCGTTTTTTATACTAATATTTTTCATTACTGTAAACGTGTTAATTGAATTTTTAGGTGATTCATAGTAAACCTATACTGTTTGGTTAAGTATGAAACTTATAATTATTTTGAAATAGATGAAGATACAGTCCTTATAAACTGCACTTCATTGAAGAATAAAAACTACTTAAAGATAATCCTTAAAGTTTTGATAAAGAATGTAGAGAGGAACGGTCGAAACGGAATGGTCTTGACTTCCTGTTAGTTGTAGATGCTTTTCGGAATAATTGTAATTATCAAAAGAGAAATCAGCAGGGGCTGTAAATACAAGATCCTGTTGAAAATTTGGAATTTCTTTGCTTAAAATAGCGTCTGTAATATCTAAATCGCTACAATTAGAATTGACGAGGTTAGATTTACTCTTATTAGTGACCTCGGTTTGCGGAATACCTAATTCCGATTGAATAAAGTTTCAAACTTTACAAGGAGAAAGCAATAATAGCACCGCCAGTCCTAAAACTGGAAGTATGGTTTTAATGGTTTTTTTGTTGATATTTTCTTTCACAGGGCGAATTTACAAAATACAGAAAGTATGCCCTGTTATTATTATCATAATTAAAACTCAATTATGGCGAAAGTATCATTTTAATAATTAACCAGTAGTGATATTTATCTTAATTTTTTTGAATTGTAATCCGTCGTTTTTCCTTTAATAATGGTTTTTATTATGCCGATTACCAATAGAGCACATTTCTACCGATGGGGTATTTTTCAGAATGAATTCAATCTTATTTTTTGAAATTTACGTTGTCCCGTTAGGGACTTTATATCGGTAGCAATAGGATATACGAGATTTTCAATGTGCCTTTAGGTATATGATATAGCGTACCTAAAGGCACGCTGTTTCCTGTTGTTGTATGTTGCTACCTATAGGTGGTCCCTAACGGGACAGAAAAACCAATTGCCAATTGCGATTAGCTACTTCGGATTTTGAATAAGAAAAAGCACAAAAACCTGCTTGTCATGAAAATTTTTCGATTATAAGGCTTTGTTGGTTAATCTATTTTGATGCATCTTGCTTTACTAGTTTTATTATGACTGCGTGGATCGCATACCAACTTGTATGGAGATGGTGTAACTATATATTCTGAATTGTAATCCGTCGTTTTTCCTTTAATTTTTTAAAATGCAGCGGTGTTAATCCTGTTGTTTTTTTGAATTGTGTAGATAGGTGCGCAGGACTACTGTAATTCAGTTTATGAGCAATTTCTGAAAAAGTGTCTTCTCCAAAGATGATGAGTTCTTTTATGCGTTCAATTTTTAAAGCAATAATGTATTGTGCCAGGGTAGTGGCTTCAACTTCTGAAAATAAGTTGGCTAAATAAGTGTAGCTGTAATTTAATTGTTCACTTAATACATGCGAAAATTTTAAATCGGGGTTATCATCTGACTTATAAACATGATCAATGGCGACTGTTTTTATTTTATCAATGATAATACCTTTCTTTTTTTCAAGCAACTCTAATCCGGCTTTATTGAGTTTTATATTGAGCTGTTTTTTGTCTTCATCGGAAACATCGTCCTTAGTTTCTATTTCACCTAACTCAATTTTTACGAGTGCTATATCAAGCTCTTCTAAGGCATCCTTGACAAAAAGTTTACAGCTTTCGCAAGCCATATTTTTTACATATATTTTCATAATTTAATTATTACTACACAAGGTGCGTATGGATATTGATTGTTTAATTTATTTGTTGTTAAGACGTGTTTTAGATAAAGAGTGTCATGCGAACAATTGTATCTAAAGATAGTGATTCCCCTTAAAGTTAATATGATGTCATTGTATTTTTTTCAAGAATGCATTTTAACATTCTTAAAATTAGTTTCTTCGAGTTTGGTTAGTTGTTCAATTATGGCCATATCGCCGGTTGTTTCTAAAATTATCATGTCAATCCTATCTAATTTTGAAATCCCTTTTCGTCGTGTTGCGCTATAGATTTTTTCAATTGCAATTCTTTCTTTTTTCATGGCTGTATACAAAATTTCACCTTTATAAAAAACAGATGAAAAACTTCTGGTAATTTAAGCTTTAACGCTTTTCGCTCTTACAGCTAACCAAGTTGATAATAACTGAAATCCACAAACATTAAGAAATCTGTTACGCCATTGGCAAGCGGTATACTGTTATTAAGAACAACACTTGCCAATATAGAACCTAAGGCAATGTTAACAACAAAGTTGAAGGCATTCATTTTAGCTAAAGTTCTTTTTCCTGAGATTTGCAATAAAAAAACTATGACCAAATAGGCGACAGAAGTAATACAAATAATTCTAGTATATTTTCCCCATTATCAAACCAAATATGCGCTGTATTTTTTTGAATGAAATAAACAACATTTTTTTATCAATCTGTTTATTTAAAATTGCGTGTCGATTTTGAAAAATTGATTAATTATGTGTGGCGCCATTTTCCATAAAATAATGAATTGCTTCAATGGTATGCGTATAATCTGCATAAGCTGAAACAAATGCTCTGCCTTGAGTTACCGAGTTATCTTTAACTTTATAAAGTTTGGCTACTTTTCTGTATTTCTCGCGAATCAATTCGTTGAGATGGTCATCCATTTTAACTATAAAATTTTCAATGTCGTCATCTTGAAGTGCCGTATCGGTCATTTGAATAATTTGATTGTTACTTCCTAGCGGTTTTAATCCTGTATAGGGCGCTTTTTCGGATTCATGGTGTAAACGGACCAAGGTTTCAAAAAAATGTTTTTCAACAATTTCATAAACGTCTTTATCCTGACTTTTTAACGCATGGGTTTTATTGAATAAAGTAGTGATTTCCCGCTCTTGTTCAGCGGTTATCCATTTTAGCACCAAATCAACTTTATTGTTGTCGAGCGCTTTAACTGCGTCTTTAATAACCGGGCCTTCAAAAGAATCGCATTGTGCTGTAGCGTTATGAGACGCAAATAGTAATAAAAGCGACAGTAGCACTGTTCCAATACTTGTTTTCAATATTTTGACTTGTTTCTTATTTTTATGAGTGTTCATGTTACCTAGTGTTAAATTGTGAAAGCCTTTTCACAATTTTTAAAGGTAAGCAGTTTTATTGCGTTCTATCTTATACAATTGTATAAATATGCTATAACTTTCACATGTTTTACGCGTTGAGATAGATAGTTTAACAGGTCAAGACACTTATGGTAGCGCAACCTACACCACAAGCTTTATGAAAAATTAATAGAGGCATAGCATCCTGTAAAATGAATATTCAACAAGAAGTTTTTGTGTTTTTACTAAACTGTTAAGCCTGTTTGATAGGGATGTAACCGGTTTGATGTTTTTAAGATTTTTCAAAAGCAGAAATAGATGTTACT
Source organism: Paucihalobacter sp. (assembly GCF_036825875.1). Taxonomy (NCBI): domain Bacteria; kingdom Pseudomonadati; phylum Bacteroidota; class Flavobacteriia; order Flavobacteriales; family Flavobacteriaceae; genus Paucihalobacter; species Paucihalobacter sp. The sequence continues at coordinate 6,808 of NZ_DAISXK010000070.1, forward strand.
CGTGCAAAAGTGTTAAAATACCTAAAAAATGATTTGACAGTGAATAAAATAGTTAAGGTCTATTTTTTTTGCTTTAATTTATCTACCATACGATTTAGCTTCTGAATTTCTTTAAACAACTTGGTATTGGCAATTTCTAATTTGTTTTTTCTTGCCACATCATCAACGGTGTTGCAAATAGTATCGATTCGCAAAGCGCGTAAAGCCTTTACGTGGTTATCTAGTTTGGCAACTAATTGACGTAGCTCATGCTCTTTTTGTTTTAAATCAGAAATGTCTGTAGCAATAAGAATATAATTATCACCCTGAAGATAAGGTGGTAACAGGTGAATAGACATTCTTAGATGAACTGCATTTTTTAATGTTACAATAATTACATCGTGATTTTGGTAGGTAAGTTCTGCAAGAAAGTTATCTAATTTTCGAGTATCATTTGGCGTGATATAATCTTTAATGTACGCTCCAATAACTTTGTTGTGAGGTGTTGATACGATGTTGGCAAATCTCTGGTTGCAAAACAGAATGGTACCATCTTTCGCAAGGGTAACTGCGCCTTCGCTCATTTGTTCGATAAATGTGCGATAAGGTGCTTCGGCAGTACTTACTGAATAAATCTGTTGTCCGTTTTTGCCGGAAACTATAACAGCATCTACTTCTCCGTTACGGATAGCTTCAAGTGTCTCTTCCATTTCATTTAGGCAAGACCGCAAGTTTTCATTTTCAAAAATAAGTTGTTCTTTTGTTTTAATCATTTTAATAATAAATAAAATGTGTAAAGGTTACTACAAACCTTTATTATTTTTTAGCTATTTCAAATTTAATCCTAATAGCACTTTGTCTGTGTTCGACATATCACCGATGATACGCTTAAGCGGAAATGGCGATTCTTTTATTAAAGTAGGCGCGGCAATTATTTGTTCGACTTGGGCCAAATCAGGAAATTGAAACAAATCAATAATCTCTAATTCGTAATTATTTTTTAAATAGTCTTTACAAATCTTTTTTAGATTGGATATAGCCAACATAGATCGGCTTGATTTTCCGGCAATGTATAATCGCAAGACATGTTTTTCTTCCCGTGGTTTGGTCAAGCCTTGTTCAAAGGTATTTGTTGCGCCTATTAATGGGCTTTTTTTATTTTTCATCTTTATTTTTTTTCACAGCAAACCTTTAGCTATTCGGTAGGTCTTAAATCTAAACCTATAAGAACACGTTCTGTATTAGATAGGTCACCGATTATTTTTCGAATAGGTACGGGTAATTTTCGCACTAAGGTTGGCAGCGCAAAAATTTGATCTGCTGCTCCCAGTTGTGGGTTTATCATAAGGTCAATAACTTCAATAGCATATTTACCTTTTAGTTCGTCTTCACATATTTTAGTGAGGTTGTTAAATGCAGTTACAGCTTTTGGTGTTTGGCCAGCAACGTATAACCTTAAAATTCATTTGTCCAAGTCACTTTTTTTCTGTTTTTCTTTGGGCTTTTTCTCTGAATTAAGATATTGTTGTTTCATCTGTTTATTGATTATTTGTCATTGGTTGTTTGTATTTTATAGCTAAAT
>NZ_DAISXK010000071.1:0-5926 GCF_036825875.1 Paucihalobacter sp.
GAACCGCCTTTAATAATCCTTCTTTCGCAATAACACCGGCGTTTTTTGCATGCGCAACTGAGCGAACTTTTAAATAGGCTTCGTCTATAAGATTGTTGGTTTTATTAAATAGCGCTGTCGTCGGGTTTGATTTTAAAGCACTAAAATGTAATTTTAAATTAGCCATCTGTCCGCCTAAATCATCGTGTAAATCATTAGCAATGCGTTGGCGCTCTTTTTCCTGACCTTCAATCATGGCATCTATAGCCATTAATTCTTGCTCTTTTAAAACGGTGACTAATTTTTGGCTTTCGAGGGCTTTTTCTTGTTCGGCGAGTTTTTGCTTTTTCTTTGTGTTTTTTTGAATGAGTAAAAAGGTAATGATACCAAAGGCTAGTAGCGCTAAAGATCCGATTAAAAGATTTTTGTTTTGAATGCGTTTGGACTCGCTTTCCAGGTTTTTTATTCTTAATTCTTGGTTTTCATATTTTGCGATGCCTTCAACAAGTGTGCGTCTATTGATGCTGTCAGTCAGCTTGTAATAGTCCTTGTAGCTGTGGAAGGCATTTTTAAAGTCGCCTAAATTGGCATAAGTTTTTGCAAAACTTTCCTTTAAAATACTTTTATTCTGTAGAACGGTTTCGTTTATGTCAACAGAATCTGCTTTTTGTAAATATTCTAAAGCTTTTGCGTAATTATTTTTACGGTTATAGATAGAACCTAAATTGAGATAGGTGCTAAAATAATTGTTTGCTGATTGAAATTTTTTATTGCCATTAATAATATCGAGTTCCTTTTCATAATATACCAAGGCTGAGTCTGGCATATTCAAGTTTTCGTTATAAAGTACAGCAATGTTTGAAAGTGTTTTAATAAAAATGGAACTGTCTTCTTCTTTAAATTTATTATTAAAGGTTTTTTTATAAAATACAATAGCTTTGTCATTTTCATCTCTTAATAAGTAATAATTACCTTTAAGAAAGGACCCTATAATTTTATAATTGCTGTTGTTATAGTTGTTAGCTTGCCTAGTTAATTCCTCTAAATAGTCTAAGCGGTAAGGCGTATCTTCTTCGTAATTATAGGATTGTGCTAGTCCTGAAAGTGAAGCCAATAAACTGAGCGTGTCGTTAAGTTGTTTGCTTTTTTCCAAAGCCATTGTATGAAATTTAAAACTCAACGAATCGTTTTGGATGATACGATAATAATATGCTTTAAAATAGGTAAATCTTGCCGATAAATTTTCGGGAAGAGATTTTTGATTGTCAATCTTATTTAAGAAAAATTGAATTGAATCAGTTTCTCTAATTTTACTGTAATACACAAGTTGGTAGTAATCCTTGAGGTTTTGTGTTTTGGTGTCGGAAATTTTATTTAGCACCTTATAATCAGGAGTCGTTCTACTAAAATAATAGTAGCTTGAATCTGATTGCGCATTGCAAATTAAAACGGTAAAGAATATTATTAAAAACAGTATTCTTTCCAAGCTAATCTATATTTGGAACAAAAGGTTCTCCGTTTATGACTGATGTTTTTTTCTTTTCTTGAATCGGTGTAGGTTCGTTCTTGCATCTTTGGTAAAAATTTTTGAAAATGACTTCAATCGTAAGAGAATCGCCTTTTATTTGTGTTAAATTACCAACGGTTTGTGGGAGTATCCAAAGTTCTTCATCCTTCACGGTTCCATTACATTCATAAACCAATAAGTTTTTATTTTTCTTTATCAATTTTAATTCTGAGCCTTTAGGCACCACAATCGAAAAATTTGCAATGCCTGTTAAGGTGTTGTGATTGTTGTAACGAGAAAGAACAGCTTCATTATCTGCACAAAAATCGTAGTCTTCTGAAATTTTTGTGTAGAATTGGAATTCTTTGGAGAGATTAGCTTTTATGGTAGACAATTCTTCTTGAGTAGTTTTTAATTCTTGCTCAAGGGATTTGTTTTTTTCTTCACATGTGGTGCAGTCGCTGCAACCAAGAAAAAGTATTAAAGTAACAAGGATAAGTACAGAAATTAAATTTTTAGTAGTCATAACGCAACACGGTTTTAGTAAATAAAGTTAAAATGAAAAACAAGCATACATTGGTATGTGCCTGATAGTAGGTACATATCGAGTGTTAAATTAGAAAATAAAAATGAATTATTAAGATTTTTTAAGATAAAAATCTAATGTTGAATCACATAAAAATAAATTTGACAACCGCAATAAATCCAATAAAAGCAATAAAGGCAATCAATACCCAAACGCTTCCTTTGTAATATTTTCGGTGAAGTTTTAAATCTTTACGATAGGTGTAAATCATGACAAGAATGAACGCAATTGCGAAGGCAATTCCAAAGGCTATTTGACCACTAGTAAACATATATCAATTTTTTACACTATTTAATAGGATTGCAAATTTACAAAACCTAAGCGATTTTATGTATGAAATTTCTCTTATGAATCTCTTAAAATTTGTATTTTGCACTTACTCTAATATACGATAAAATAATGATTTTAGTTTTATGAAGAAGCACATTAATGCCGTAAAAGAATTTCACACAGCTTTTAAAATAGGTTACCGAGAAACACCAAAAGCCAGCTTGGGATTGGAAAAAAATATGTTACGCTATAAATTGATGCGTGAAGAAAACGAAGAATATTTAGAAGCCGCCAATAACGACGACTTGGTTGAAGTTGCTGATGCTCTTGGCGATATGCTTTACATATTATGTGGCACTATTATCGAACACGGTTTACAGCACAAAATAGAAGAAGTATTCAATGAAATTCAACGCAGTAACATGAGTAAACTCGGTGAGGATGGTGAGCCTATTTATCGTGAAGATGGCAAGGTTTTAAAAGGGCCGAATTATTTTAAACCGGATATTAAGGGGATTTTAGAGAAATAGGAATAACGTCATAAAGTTTAGAGTTATGAGTTCGGAGTTCAGAGTTTGGAATTTTTTGTAAGATTCGCATTTGATTCTCCCGCTGATCTCGGAGACATACACAGAAATTTCTCAGTGCCAATCAGCGTGTTCTGCAGGATACATTTCTTCTTGTTCAGAATTTGGTATTTGGTATTTGGTATTTGGTATTTGTAATTTAGACCTTACCCACTCACAACTCAAAAGACTATTTCACCTCATATCGCCAGCCATGCTTGTCTTCGGCCAAATTATGTTGAATATTTAACATGGAAGTTTTTAGCAAATCGGCATAGGAGTCTTTAACTTCAGGTAGTTCAAAAACTTCATCGCCATGTTTAAACGCTTCAATTGGGCTAATTACTGCAGCAGTTCCAGCGCCAAAAATTTCTTTTAATTCGCCGTTTCTTGCGGCTGTTTTAATTTCATTTACGGTAACAGTGCGCACTTCGCATTTGATATTTAAATCTTCTGCCAACTGAATCAGACTTTTTCGTGTTACGCCATCTAATATTCTATCGCTAATTGGTGCTGTTAACAAGGTGTCATTCACCCTAAAAAAGGTATTCATCGTTCCAGCTTCCTCAAGGTTTTCATGAGTATTGGCGTCGGTCCAAATTACCTGCTGAAATCCTTCTTTTTGTGCGAGACTGGTTGGGTAAAATTGCGCGGCATAGTTTCCTGCAGCTTTTGCAAATCCAACGCCACCATTGGCAGAACGGCTATACTTTTCAGCAAAAAGTACTCTAACTTTACCGGTGTAATAAGCTTTGGCTGGTGAGCAGATGATCATAAATTTATAGGCATTGGCTGGTGAAGCAGCAATTGCCGGTTCTGTAGCAATGACAAACGGACGCAAATACAGTGAGTTTCCAATACCAGACTTAATCCATTGATGGTCTATTTTTAACAATTCCTCAAGGCCTTTAAAGAAAAAAGTTTGTGGAAACTCTGGCATAGCCAATCTTGCAGCCGATTTATTAATACGATTAAAGTTTTGGTCTGGTCTGAATAACCAAACCTTTCCTTGTACATCTTTATACGCTTTCATACCTTCAAAAACAGCTTGGCCGTAATGTAAAACACGCGCCGATGGCTCTATAGTGAGTGTTTGGTAAGGCATAATTTTTGGTTGTTGCCAAACGCCATCCACAAAATCGCACACAAACATGTGGTCTGTAAAAACGCGTCCAAAGGCTAGATTATCAAAATCAACTTGTTCAATTTTAGATTGTTTTGCTTTGCTAATGTCTATTTTGAAAGTGTCTAAGTTTGTCATAATACTTAATTGGTATGCTTGCAAAAGTACTTATTTTAATGCGCATTTAAAACAAAAGATTATCTTAAAAGTTTTACATTTGTAACACCAATAAAACTAAATCATCATTATGAAATCAATTATTTTTTCACTTTTGGCTGTACTAACGCTGTGGTCATGCAAAGACAAATCGTCCAACCAAGAGCCTGAAGCTGAAACTACTGCAGAAATAGCCTATGCGTCTTTTGGAGACGAGATTAGCGATGCCGATGCGCTGTCGTCAACTCAAATGACAGAGGTTTATAACAATTTAAAAATTGGAGATACGGTTTATACCAAAGTTATTGCAAAAGTTGAAGAAGTCTGTCAATCTAAGGGTTGCTGGATGCGTCTTAACCTAGAAGATGACAAAGAAATTATGGTGAAATTCAAAGATTACGGATTTTTTATGCCAAAGAATATTGCTGGTATGGACGTTATTGTGAATGGCAAAGCCTTTGTAAACGAAATGCCTGTAGATGAGTTAAGACATTATGCAGAAGATGCTGGAAAATCAACCGAAGAAATAGCTGAAATTACCGAACCAAAACGCACCTATTCTTTTGAAGCTGATGGTGTGTTAATTAAGGAATAATGCGCTATATAAGTTTACTTCTTTTATTAGTTTTTCTTAATTGCGAGGAAAAGAACAAGAAAGAAGTTGCTCAGAAGATTGTTTTCGACGTTTATGAGCCATCAGAAATGGCAACCCTTATGAACGAGATGTACGATTATAATCTCGCTGTTAAGGATAGTATTTTAAACGGACATTGGCCTACACATTTCCCTATTGATTTTATTGAAATTCACAAGGCTGAAATGACCGAAGGTAAGAGTCGCAACACAGTTTTTAATAGTTTTTCAGAAGTGTTTTTAAAAGTTCAAGAAGATTTTCATAATACAACAGATTCAACTTTAATAATCCAAAATTTTAATAAGGTGGTGGATGTTTGTATTTCTTGTCATCAAACGGAGTGTGTTGGACCTATTCCACGCATAAAGAAATTACGCATACAGTAATTTGAAACGTCATATTATAACTACCGCCGACGGTTCCAAAACCATTCAAATAGAAGATTGGAACGAGCAGTATCATTCCATTCACGGTGCAGTACAAGAGGCGCAGCATGTGTTTATTAAAAATGGATTGCACGTTGTCACAACCTCTGAAATCCATATTTTAGAAATAGGATTTGGTACAGGATTGAATGCATTTATCACCTTTTTAGAAGCTGAGAAACTAGGCCTTACAATAAATTACGTCGGTGTAGAAGCCTACCCTGTTTTAGAGGAAGAGTTACTTCAGCTCAATTATCCTTCCATTCTGAATGCAGAATCCAAAGCTGATTATTTTTGGCAAATGCACGGAATTGTATGGGAAGTCACCACAGAGGTATCCACAAATTTCAAACTCACTAAGCAACAGAAATTCTTTGACGAAATCGTAGATGTGGAAGCCTACCATCTCATTTATTTTGATGCTTTTGGTGCGCGTGTTCAACCAGAACTTTGGGATGAAGCTATGTTTGTTAGCATGTATAAAGCCTTAAAAAAAGATGGTGTCTTAGTTACTTACGCAGCCAAAGGCAGTGTAAGACGGGCTATGCAAACCGCAGGATTTAAAGTAGAAAGACTTCCAGGCCCACCAGGAAAGAGGGAAATGCTTCGCGCAGCAAAGCATTCGACGAAGTGAAACAAGTCAAATGTTAAGAGCGCACAAAAAGCGCTCTTAACATTCA
>NZ_DAISXK010000071.1:6026-7824 GCF_036825875.1 Paucihalobacter sp.
GCGACCGCAGGGAGCTAAATGTCATTCACAAAAAGCGCTCTTAACATTCAGCGACCGCAGGGAGCTAAATGTCATTCACAAAAAGCGCTCTTAACATTCAGCGACTGATAAGGAGATAAATGCTTTCGAAGAAAGATCCACTATGCATTTAATTGTGAATTAAAGCTAAATTAAAATTGGACACCGTTAATATTTCTGATCAAGCTTAAATATTAATCACAACCTAAATTACTGTTAAACCAAGACAGCAACCTTTTAATAATCTCTAATTTTGCACAAAAGGGATACAAATGAGAATTTTAATTGCAGGAGCTACGGGCTTAGTTGGACAAGAATTGGTGGCGTTGTGTCATCAAAATGATATTGCGGTTAATTATTTAAGTACCCGAAAATCAAAACTATCAACTGCCAACAACTATAAAGGATTTTTCTGGAATCCCGAGAGCGGAGAAATTGATGGCGCATGTTTTAAGGATGTTGAGGTAATTATTAATTTGGCTGGGGCTTCTATTTCCAAGAGATGGACTAAAAGTTATAAGAAAGAAATTTTGCACAGCAGATTGGATACAGCCAGCTGCCTATTCACTAGTATTAAAAAGCATAATATTCCCATTAAACATTACATTTCAGCAAGTGCCATTGGTATTTATCCAAATTCGCTAACGAATTATTACGAAGAAGATTTTAAGGAAGCTTCAGATTCGTTTTTAGGTGAAGTCTCGGCACAATGGGAATTAGCAGCCAAAAAATTCGAATCGATAGGAGTGAGCGTATCCTTAATAAGAACTGGTTTAGTGCTTTCTAATAAAGGTGGTGCCTTACCTGAAATCGTAAAACCGGTAAAATTATTTGCGGGCGCCGCTTTTGGCAGTGGTAAACAGTGGCAAAGTTGGATACATATCACCGATCTAGCGCGTATTTTTGTGTTTGTTGTAGAACACCAATTGGAAGGCACCTTTAATGCCGTTGCGCCTAATGCGGTTTCAAATAGTGAATTAATAAAAGCAGTTGCTTCTACTTTAAATAAACCGTTATTCCTACCTAACGTTCTAAAATTTGCAATGCAACTAGTGTTGGGTGAAATGCACATTTTGTTATTTGAAAGTCAACGTGTGAGCTCCCAAAAAATTGAGGAAGAAGGTTTTGATTTTCAATTTCCTAACCTAAAACCAGCGCTGCAAGATATTATCGGTTAAACTGAAAAGTTTTTTGTTCAAATCCATTACCAAGCATAATCAGATAATCTTTTTAATTTCTCACTTTCTTTTGTTAAAGTCTACATAAAAAACAGGAGTAAATCAGAGTTTTCATATTCTTCTCTCTATATTTGTTTAACAATATATATAAAAACTTAAACAAAAAGAATTATGAGAAAGATTGCATTTATTTTTACAGTATTATTGGCTGTTTCATTCAGTCAAAAAACACAAGCTCAAACTATAGTTGATGCGGCTGTGTCAAATGAAAACTTTACAACTTTAGTAGCTGCGTTAAAAGCTGCCGATTTAGTTGGTGCGCTTCAAGGTGACGGACCGTTTACGGTTTTTGCACCAACAAACGATGCATTTGCTAAAATTGATGAGGCAACTTTAAAATCCTTATTAAAGCCAGAAAATGTAAAAGCACTTACCAATATTTTAACTTTCCATGTTGTTTCAGGAAAATTAGCTGCGGCTGATGTTGTTGCTGCATTGAAAAAAGGAAATGGAAAAGTTGAATTAAAAGCATTAAATGGTCAAACACTAACCGTTTTACAAAAAGATGGTAAAATTTGGTTACAAGACCAAAATGGGAATTA
>NZ_DAISXK010000072.1:0-7405 GCF_036825875.1 Paucihalobacter sp.
AAATTTACAATTAATAATGATAGTTAACCCTCAATTATTTAACTACAGATTAATTAAAGGTTCATTAGTTATTGTCGTTGCAGTTTTCGGAGTTTTAGGATATTTAAAATACCAATCCATTGAAGCACAAAATGTATTCCTTCAACAAGAAAACAAACTGATAGTAAATGAATTATCCCAAGTATTAAACCAAAACGAAGTCATCTCTAATGAGAATGAACAATTGGTGACCCAGCTTGAGACTTTTCAAGAAACTAACATCGCAGCTTTAGATTCAATAACCAAATTGACTCAAAATTTGTCGGTAATGTCTAAGTACAAAACAGAAAACTTAGGCCTCAAGGATCAGCTCATTTCGTCAACCTACAAACTTAAAAAGGCAACCAATGCCTTGCATACCGTAGAACAAAACTACGATCAATCTGTTGCGCAGTTGAAAGCGCAAACTGCTGAAATTTCAAGACTTAAAGACGGCAGTACTTCATTGTTAAATTTGGCAAATACTTCGTATAATTTAACGGCAAATTATATCGCGGTAAAAGGCTATGAAACTATTTTGAATTCGAGGGTATTCACTACAAAAGCAAAAAAAGTAAACAACATTGAAGTATGTTTTAATTTGGCAGCCGACGAGAATATTAAAGCAGGTTCGAAAGTGATTTACGTTCAAATTTTAAATCCAGAAAACAACGTAGTAGCCGATAAAGGCATGGTAACCTTTAACGAGCAAACGCTTATATATAGCTATAAAACAACCGTAGAATATATAAATAAACACACTACAGTTTGTACGGCGATAGAAGCCGATAGAGACGATAAACCGCTTAAAAAAGGCAGCTATAGAATTAATGTTTTCAACGAAGATCACCTCATTGGAAGCACAGCGTTAAATTTAGAGTAACTAACTAAATATTATTTTCCTTAAAACCGTTCCATTAGTTGGGGCGGTTTTTTATTTTTGCAGCATGGCAAACAACGACGATCAATTCAAAAAAGTAATATCACACGCAAAGGAATACGGCTATGTATTTCAGAGTAGTGAAATTTACGACGGCTTAAGTGCTGTTTACGACTACGCCCAGAACGGTGTAGAACTCAAAAAAAATATCCGCGATTACTGGTGGAAAGCAATGGTGCAGATGCACGATAATATCGTGGGCATAGATGCCGCCATCTTTATGCATCCAACCACTTGGAAAGCTTCGGGACACGTAGATGCATTTAACGATCCGTTGATTGACAATAAAGACTCCAAAAAACGCTACCGTGCCGATGTGTTAGTCGAAGATTACTGTGCTAAAATTGAGGCTAAAATAGACAAGGAAGTTGAAAAAGCAGCCAAACGTTTTTGCGATGCCTTTAATAAACAAGAGTTTGTAACTACCAATCAACGCGTGGTTGATTACCAATCTAAAATAAATACCATTCTTTCCAGACTGGGCAAATCTTTAGAAAACGAAGATTTAGCCGACGTAAAAGCGCTTATCGAAGAACTTGAAATTGCCGATCCGCTCACTGGAAGCCGCAATTGGACCGAAGTAAAGCAGTTCAATTTAATGTTTGGCACCAAAATTGGCGCCTCAGCCGAGCATAGCACCGACCTATATTTAAGACCCGAAACTGCTCAAGGTATTTTTGTAAATTTCTTAAACGTTCAAAAAACTGGGCGTATGAAAATTCCTTTCGGAATTGCTCAAACTGGTAAAGCTTTTAGAAACGAAATTGTAGCCAGACAGTTCATCTTTAGAATGCGCGAATTTGAACAAATGGAAATGCAGTTCTTCATCAAGCCCGGTACCCAATCCCAATGGTATGATTACTGGAAAGACAACCGTTTAAAATGGCATACATCACTTGGTTTGGGTGCAGATAATTACCGTTTTCACGACCATGAAAAATTAGCACATTATGCCGATGCGGCTTGCGATATTGAGTTTAAATTCCCTTTCGGATATAAAGAACTGGAAGGCATTCACTCCCGCACCGATTTTGATTTGAGTCAGCATGAAAAGTTCTCAGGTAAAAAATTACAATACTTCGACCCAGAGGAAAATAAAAGTTATGTGCCTTATGTTTTGGAAACTTCTATTGGTTTAGATAGAATGTTTTTAGCAGTATTCTCAAATGCTTTAGTTGAAGAAGAACTAGACAATAATACCACACGAACCGTTTTAAAATTGCCAGCTGTTTTGGCACCGTTTAAAGCTGCAGTATTGCCATTGGTTAAAAAAGACGGACTGCCAGAAATCGCCAAAGATATCGTGAACCGACTCAAATGGGATTTCAATGTAGATTACGACGAAAAAGACGCCGTAGGCAGACGTTATCGCCGTCAAGATGCAAACGGGACACCATTTTGTATAACAGTTGACCACGACACCTTAGAAGACCAAACCGTGACCATAAGACATCGCGACACCATGGAACAAACCCGCGTGAAAATTGACGACTTACGCGAGATTATTAAAAAAGAAGTCGATGTGAAACATTGGTTGATGAGAATGTAAAATTCCTGCGAAAGCAGGAATCTCATGATTTAAAAAACGAATTTTAAACTTCTTCCAATTTTTGCTTTTCACATTATTACTATAAGAAAGATTTAGCTGAGCTGAAAATGAGTTTTTCTTTGGGAGCGGCGCAAGAATATAGAAACAACAAAACCCAAGTTTAAGGCTTGGGTTTTTACATTTTTAAGGGAAGCTATCAAAATCTGTAACCAACAGTAATGGCAATTTTGCCAACAAAATCGTTGTCCTCAAAGTCATTGGAATTAAAAAGGTTTCGTCCAACGCCAAAATTAACTTCTCCTAAAAGACCTCGTTTTGTGATCCATTTGCCACCTAAACCAATACCCAAAGCAAAGTCTGTAATGGTCTCTTTTCTTTCAACAAAAATTGGATTCAGTTCTCCTTGTCGTTCTAAAGTGTACCAATTGGTAGAATTAAGCATTCCAAAACCTTCTAGGAAAAACCCTGCGGCATATTTATTCCCAAAATAAAATCGGTAATAAGGCGATACATAATAATTAAGATCGTCTTTAATGTCATCATCAAAAGGTAGAAAAACTGAAATACCAACACCCGATTCTTCATTTAACAAATATTCGTAGGATACTTCAAATGATCCAATAACCAAATATAAGGCATTGAGCTTTAATTCATGTTTGTCATTAGTTGTTGTTTCTACATCATTATCTTGAGCTTGAATGCTGAACAAGGATATAAATAACGCTGCTAAAAAAATATAATGTTTCATAAAAAGGGATAAAAGTTTTGTTTTACTGTTTGAAGACGCAATAATAGTGAAAGGTTGCGTAAGAAAATACATAAAGATTGAATATTTATTTAAACTGGTATCAGACAAATTATAGAGATACATAAGGAGATTCCTACCGATAGCTATCGGAATAGCAGGATTTTAGAAATAAGCCTTTAACTGAACCGTACCCGTGTGAATGGTTTTAGAGGTTTCCGTCTTCCGACCAAAATAATTCAAATTTAAATCTAAAAATTTGGTGAGTTTTCTTTGGGCTAACATGCTCCAAGTAAAATTATTTCCTGGTTGTAATCCTTCTAGCATTTGATACGCAACTGGTGAATTGGCATTGCCATTAAATTCGTTTTTAAAATAATTAAATTCTCCCGTTAAGGCCACTTTATCTGCCTTGTTATAGGTGAACGAAATCCCTAAATTATTTTGCTCAAGCGTTTCGAAATTCCCAGTAGTATTATCTTTGGTTACGTGATTATAAAATAAATTGAACTGTGCATTTTCATCAAATATATACGACAATTGCGGCTGCATTCGCACTTCGTTCAGATTAAAATTTCTGTTTGAAAAATTGTCGCTAAAACTCTCGTTAGTATCAAAAGTTGATTGTAAAGTGATAAGCCAACTAGTGGCGAATTTGTGATTAAAGTTTAATTGATGGCTTTTCACCTTATTTTCGATAATTCCGATGGTTAATAGGCTTCTGCTGGCATTATTTAAAAATGTGTAAGAAGTTGTGTAACGCTGCAAGCCACGGTTAAAAAATAATACATTTCGGATACTTTGGTTTAAGGCTAACTGGTCCTCTTGATCGTTTTGAAATGGATTTAAATTGATGGTATTGCCTTCACGCAAGATTTTCCTATCCACAAGATAGGAGGTTTGATTGTAAAAATGCGCCCAGAATTTTTTTGAGCTTGATTCCGATACATTCCATTGTTGTGGATTGATAGTGAGCGTCTGACTCAGCCTATTTTGATGTGTTTTCACAAATACTTGATTGGGTAACAATACCCTGATAAAGCTAGCCTGATCTTGAAATTGTGCCACTTCAAACTCATTCAACTCCTGAATGCCGTTTTCGTTATAATCTATCCATGTGTAGGTGCCTTGTCCAGGCTCAACTTCAACATAGGTGAAATCTTGCTGTGGAAGCGTTCCAGAATTGGTCTCAAAAATGGTATTCCAAATAATTATATTATCGAATAGCTTCTGATTAAAATTAAGTCTGGAGTTCAAGGATTGCTCGTCTTGTGAGGTTTCATCGGTTGCTTTTAAAGTTCTGTAATTGGCAAAAACTTGTAAACTGGTGTTACTGCTCTGAATGATTCTCGATTTCACGTAGTAGGTATTGGATTTATTTACCCGCTGTAATTGGTTGCCACGCAAACTATCGTTCACTCGCAAAATAGAGCCTATTTCAACAAAAACAGACGTACTGTCGCCTACTCCAGTAAAAACTTCGTAAGACTTAAAACGCTGACTCAAATTTGTTAGGTTTTGTGTGGCATTTTCGGTTTGCACATTGTCTTCTGCCGCAATTTTAGTGCCGACATATTTGTTGTCCATGTTGTAAACTACACGGTTAAAGGTTCTAAAAAAGGTAGCGCTATTCACAATTCCTGTATTGCTTAAGTAACTCGAATTACTAAAAATATGAAACCTGCCCAAACGCAAATTGGCAAACAAATTGTGCTTGTTACCATTAAAATTACCGGCATAGTTTAAATGCTCAAAATTGTAAAAAGCCTGCCCTTTTTTGGCATGGTTAAGTTGTAATCCCGATGCGAAAAGCAGTTGATTCCCAATGGCATTTTCAAGATTCCAATCTCTGTCGAATTCTGCCTGATACAAGCGCTGGATGGTTCTAAAATTTTTCTGAATAAAATCGGTATCAACAATCGCGGCAAGATTCCACAGACTATCGTTTTGTATCAAATGCTGTCGGAACTTCAGTTTGGCAGCAAAGCCATCGTTATCGTCATTATCTAAATTCGAAAATAAGTTTCTATCGTTTTTACTGCCGGCAAGTTCAAAAAATATTTCAGTTTTTTCGCCTGGTGTATAGTTACCATTTACCACCGCAATTTGAAGCTGTGTTGGCGCAATTAATTGAATTATTGGTTCGTAATTTCCTTGTGGCACACCAGCAACAGGTGCAACAAATTCATAAATATTACTAATGGCATTACTGTTGGTTAAAACATAATTGCCTTGATTATTCCCAACCAAGGTGAAGCGCACACTGAACAATTCATCGTCTGGATTGTTTGAAAACACAAATATTTCTTCACCATTAAACAATTCTTTTCGGTATAAAATTCGGTTTTCAGAAAATTCCTGAGGTACGGCCGATGGCGCAACCATTTGGGAAGTGTCGTCACCAGCATCGGCTAAAATCTGAACCTGTTCAGTGGATAGATTTTGCTGCAATGGTTGATTTTTAGCATCCGTTTCAGAATAAAACGAAGCGTTCAACTTCAGATTATCGCTTTCGTAATTGGCACCACTAAATACTATAAATCGCGAATAATTGCGCTCGCTAAACTGATAATCGACTGTTACCCGCATTTCGGAAGTAATCGGAAAAGTCGAGTTAAAAATGATTTCACCTGCATTATAATCGATGATATAATCTTCGTTCTCGCCGCGCTTCAGAGGAACACCATTTACATAAACCGTTTCACTACCGGAAACAATCAATACAAATAATTCGTTATTTTGACCGCGTAGTTTGTACGGACCTTGATTGCCTTCTTGGGCTGTAAATCGACTGGTTGTAAATTGACCGCGAACCAACGCACCCGAGGCAAATACATTGGTAGCTGATTCGGGGTGGTCCAATTTAACATTTACCGCTAATCCTTGTACCCGTTTGGTAAAACTGGCAAAATGACTTCGCATGTTTACCAAATCAATATCGCCCGCTCTAATATTCCAACTATCACTAAAAACCTCAATAAAAACCTGATCAAACTCATCCAAACGTTGCGAATAGCCACTTTGCTGCAGCGGAATATTAGCATCTTGAATTGAAGCCCGCAAGGTAACCCTATCACTTAGTTTTCCCGAAATTTGCAAATCCAATTCACTGTTCAAAACCGAATTCTGATTGTTGCCAATTGTCACACCTCGCGATATACTTCCCGAAGTGTTTAAGCCTTCAAAAGGTGTAAAGGTCCGATTGTTGTTAGATTGCTTAATTTGATAAAGCCTGTTAAGGTCCGACGGATTATTAACAATCAAATCCTTACTTAAAAGCGCGTATTTACGAGTGAAAAAGTCAGGATATTTTAAGTATTCTACAATCACTGAATCGGTTTCAATAGGTTTTTTCAACCTTAAAAGCGCCTTTGCGAAATCAACGGTGTAATAGGTAGAATCTAATTCAACATTGGTTTTGGTTTTTAAAATAAATTTGCTCGGATTGATACTTACGCTATCAATTTTAATCGAATCTTTTACAGCATATTTGGCGGTTTTATAATTAGAAGTTTGGTCTTGAGCCAAAGCATGCCAAGAGCACATTATGAGTAATAAACCTAAAACAAACCTCATCCTGTATTAAACTAAAAAAGCTCAAAATTATTTTACCGTTAAAAGCAGCTAAAAATAATGGCATAAATGTACCATAATATTTATTTTCGCAAGGAGATACTAGACCAAACAGCGACAAAAATTAAATTATGAAAATTGCCTCCTACAACGTTAACGGTATTCGTGCCGCCATTAATAAGGGATTTTTAGATTGGCTCAAAGCCACCAATCCCGACGTCATTTGCCTTCAAGAAATTAAAGCTAACAAAGAACAGTTAGATTTGGAGCTATTTGAAAATGCCGGTTACCCATACCATTACTGGTTCAGTGCTCAAAAAAAAGGTTACAGCGGCGTGGCAATTCTAAGTAAAACTAAACCCGAAAACGTTGTGTATGGCACCGGAATAGACTCTATGGATTTTGAGGGAAGGAATCTTCGCGCTGATTTTCCAGCTAGTTCTGCGGATGGTAAAGCGATTTCAGTTATGAGTTTATATCTGCCATCGGGCACCAACGACGCCCGTTTGGAGCATAAATTTGATTATATGGATAGGTTTCAAGATTACATCAATCAGTTAAAACAAGACATCCCAAACCT
>NZ_DAISXK010000073.1:0-7358 GCF_036825875.1 Paucihalobacter sp.
TAGCGCACTTGATTACGGCTCAAGAGGTTACTGGTTTGAATCCAGTCGAGGTCACCAATAAATAGTTCAAATAAAAAAACGCCAAGCTTGCTTGAGCGTTTTTTTATTTGAACTATTTTCAAAGCGTAGCTTTGTCAGGATGAGCGAGGCAAATCCTATTCGTGATTGTAATTATAACAACTTAATAATAATGGCCAAGCTTGCTTGAGCGTTTTTTTTGTTTATATCTTTTACAAACTAATTAGACGCGATGTATTGCAATCCTGAATGATACGATTTGCACAAATAATTACAAAGTTTTTAATAGCAAAACATACTTAAGTCTTTTTTGCTAAGCCCCAAATTTCATCGAAAAAAATAAGACCCGTTACAAAAATTATTTCCCATGACAAAATAATAAAATCTTAACAATCAATTAATTGAATTCTTAGCTTGCACTTTGGCTATATTTTCTGCATCAACATTCCAATCAAAGGATTTTTGAATCTCTTTAACAAATATTTTCTTAAAAAAAAACTTAGATGGTCGCTCTAAGTATAATTTTACCCTGTCTCCAAAAAATACAAGTAATGTTTAACCTATTAAAACTATTGACATTATGGAAGCTACACTTAACTACCCATTTAAAAGACAGTCTGAAAACCATTTAGATTGGCTACTTAATATCATTAAATCTGAAAAGTATTTTGAAGCAGATAGCTATATAATTCCAACTTTACCTGTGGAAAAATTTGCTAGCTAAAAGAATTTAATTTCTATTATAAACTGAGCATCCAGCTGCGCTGCAACCGCTTAAAGTTTTTAAGTTCCCTACGCAAAATGGGAATAAAATCTTTACCATCACTATGGCTGCGTTCAAGGCGTCTGCAGTTCCTGTAGAGGGTCTGTGTTAACCGATTTAAGGCGTGGATGTGTTTGTGTTTGTTATCCGTATGCCGCTCTTGTTCTGCTTTTAGAATTTCCGGCACTAAGGATTCTGATTGTTGGATAATATCTCCTGAAAAATAAATATTATTATCTTCGGAGCCGTCAGGCTTCAATCCGCATAAATCTTGATGTAAATAAGAGGCTATACTGCGTGACAATACAAATATCTCTTCCGCTTTGTGGTAGATAGGTAGGTCGGCCAGATGTTTTGGGATATGATAAGCCATTACGATAACAATTTTCATCAAAATTAAGCACAAGATTCTATTTCTAACTTTAGATATTAAAGTAAATTAATATATTTACATCAAATATTAAGGTTGTAATGTTAAAAATTCACCTAAATTAATGGACGCAATTAATCAACATATTTTAAAATGCCTGCAAAGTAATGCTAGACAGACTAATGCAGCGATCGGTAGGCAAGTTGGTATTAGTTCGCCAGCTGTGGCGGAGAGGATAAAAAAAATGGAAGATGCAGGTGTTATATTGGCCTACCAAACGGCTGTATCACCTTTTGAAGTTGGTTACCAACTAAAGGCCATCATTACTTTGCGTGCTTTTATGGGTATGCTAAAACCATTCCTTGAAAAAGTAAAGACATACAATGAGGTCATCAATTGTTATCGGATCACCGGCAATGAAAATATTGTGATGGAAGTGGTGTTAAAAAATCAAAAGCATCTAGAAACATTTATCGATCAATTGATTGTTTATGGCGAAAGTAAAACACAAATTGTATTGTCGCAGGTGGTGAAAAATAATGAAATAAAACCAGTGAGATAGTCTCTTGTAATTATAGTTTTTAAGGTATTCAGCTATATTATTTAATAAATTAAGATGACGTTTCATCTATAGCTAATTTTTGTTCTTCGAAAAGGTTTTTAAAATTATTTCATTCAAGTCAAAGCCCTATCAAAGCCCTATCAAAGGCATGGATAATGCATGAGATAGTGACAGAATATATTTAAACTATAAAAGGTAATTTAAAAATAGCAGTAACCAATAGACCATAGATAACATTAAATGGACTCTAACAGTCAATGTGCTAATTAATGTAAGCCAAACCGATTTTTAAATCAGCTGTTTCGTTTTTACACTTTTTATTTGTTATACCTTTTACGTTGTAGCCGGCACAACTATTACAATTTAATATGCGCTGCAATCATTTTAGCATGAACTCTAGAATTTTCTATAAACCATTTATGGGTTTCGAAACCACCACAAATAACACCTGCCAGATAGAGTCCTTTTACATTGGTTTCCATAGTGTCTGGATTGTAGGTTGGAATTTTTAAAGCATCATTAGAGGTTGTAACTCCCAAACTTTCTAAGAATTTAAAATTGGGTAAGTAACCTGTTAACGCCACCACAAAATCGTTAGCAATGGTTTGCGAGCCTTCAGGTGAAGCGAAGGTTACAGTTGTTTCTGTTATTTCGGTGATATTTGCGTCAAAAAAAGCTTTTATACTACCTTCTTTAATGCGGTTGATAATATCAGGTCGAACCCAATATTTAACGCGTTCGCCAATTTGTTCACTTCTAACTATCATGGTTACGTGACCACCTTTGCGCCAAATTTCTAAAGCAGCATCTACAGCTGAATTACTGGCGCCTACCACCACCACATTTTGCATCACATACGGATGTGCTTCATTGTAATAGTGTTTGACCTTAGGTAAGTCTTCGCCTTGAACGTCAAGCAGTTTTGGGATATCATAAAAACCACTAGCAATAATTACTTTTTTTGAAGTGTACTCATATTTATCTGTTTTCACCACAAAATTTTCTTCTATTTTTTCAATCTGCTGAACGGTTTCATATAAATTAACGTTTAGGGAATTCGAAGTTACCACGCGTCGATAGTACTCTAAAGCTTCATCGCGATTGGGTTTGGGGTTATTACTGATAAATGGAATGTTATCTAGCTCTAATTTTTCCGAAGTAGAAAAAAAAGTCATGTTGCGCGGATAGTTATAAATAGAATTTGTTAGCGCGCCTTTTTCTATAACCACGTAATTCCAATTCTTCTTTTTGCATTCTAAGGCGCAGGCTATGCCAATAGGTCCGCCGCCAACAATAATGATATCTTTTTGCATTACAAATTTTTATGTATCGTAGAGTGTTTTTTCAAAATGAACAATAAAAACACACTAATTCCAGCTAAACTAGCCATTACAACCCAAGTAAAATCAAAACCCATCCAATTTACCATCTGCAATCCCAGATTGTGACCAAACACATGCGATATGGAAAAGGCTATGGTGTAAAATGCCATATATTGGCCTTGTTTACCGCGTCTGGATTGTTTCATAGCATAGGCGTTGGAAAACGGAAACGCAATCATTTCACCTAAAGTCATTAGCAAAATGCCGAGAATAATAATGCCAATCCAACTGCTAAACAACAAAACTACAAAACTTAATCCTGTTAATAAAGAACCGAAAAGCATTAGTCCACTAATGCTATATTTAGAGTTTTCGAGCCATTTGATGAGTGGCATTTCGAAAACAAAAATTAAAAACCCATTGAACCCCAAAAGTAGTCCTATTTCTAATTCAGAAAGTGAAATTACTTCTTTATAAAAAAGTGGCATTGTTGAAAAATATTGCAAAAACACAACCCCAAATAAGGCCATGGCACCTAAGAAAATAAAATAAGATTTATCGCTGAATACTGACATTGGATTTTCCACAACTTGGGTATCTATAGGTTTCGCTTTTTTAGGATTAAGCACCAAAAAAAGGACACCAGTCGCCAATATACAGGTAATGCCATCTACCCAAAATAATCCTACATAACTAATGGTGGTAATAATAAGTCCCCCAACTGCAGGACCAGCCGAAAAGCCTAAATTAATTGCCAGCCTTATTAAGGTTACCGACCGCGTTTTGTTTTCTGGTTTGCTATAGACGCTTAAGGCTACAAACATGGCGGGTCTAAACATATCTGCCACCAGCATTACCACAAAAATTCCTATACAAAATCCAGCAAAACTGTCAATGAATTGTAAGGCAATAAATAAGATTCCAGTGCTAAAAAGACTAAAAACCATTACTTTGTAATAACCAATTTCATCAGTAAGTTTGCCTCCTAAATAAGAGCCTACGATTGAACCTAACCCGAAACAGGTCATGATCCAGCCCACGTCTTTAAGGGTGAAATCTAAACTGGTGGTGAGGTACAAACTTAAAAACGGAATCACCATAGTACCAGCGCGATTGATAAAAGTAATAAGCGCTAGCCACCAAACCTCTTTTGAAAGGCCGCCAAATGTATTAATGTAATTTTTAAATAGGACTTTCATGAGGTTGAAAAAAACAAATTTGATTGTACGGTACTAAAAAAGTCCAGACTTAATGCTGGACTTAGGATATAATTTATGATATCAACTCTTTCAGTTCAGCTTAAAACAATAGGCCTCCAATATGGAGGTATTGCATTTTTGCGTTATAGAAAAGCTGTTCGAATACATGTTTTAATTTTGAATCAAAGCTATGTAAAATATTTGTATGTTGTATTTTTGAATTGAAAATTTAATAGTAATGCGAAATGTTCAAATTTTATTATTAATTGTCGTGGTTTTACTAAGTTGTGAACCTAAGAAACAACCCATTCTGGGCGATACAGAATGGCAGCGTCAGCAAAATGCCGACTTTAAAGATGCCTCAAAATCTCCACTTACGAACAAGGACCGAAAATCGTTTAGATCATTGGACTTTTTTCCTTTTGATAGCACTTATATTGTTTCGGCGAAACTTAAGGTAACACCAGACACGCCTTTCTTTAAAATGAAAACCACCACCGATAGACTTTCTGAAGAGCGTGTTTATGGCATTGTAAGTTTCACTTTAAACGGACAATCATATCAGCTTAATGTCTATCAAGGCAAGGAAAACTTGGAAGATCCTGAATATATCGATTATTTATTTCTGCCATTTTTTGATGACACCAATGGTAACGAATCTTACGGTGGTGGAAGATACATCGATTTGAGAATTCCAGAATCAGATAGTATTCTTATCGATTTCAACAAGGCTTATAATCCATTGTGTGTTTATAATGTTAAGTATTCTTGTCCGATAGTGCCAAGAGTCAATTATCTAGATTCAGATGTGAAAGCTGGTATGAAAAATTACATTAAAAAGTAATTATTTCACCAAGAAAAAACCAAGAAATACAGCAATTATCCCAAGTATAATACTGCCTAAAGTATAGATTAGAAAGCTACTGATGTCGACCGATTTTAAGAAGCTGTAATTTTCAAAAGCAAAGGCCGAAAAAGTTGTAAAGCCACCACAAAACCCTGTAACAAGTAACAAAGTTTGATTATTTGATAGCAGGTTGTTGCGCGATGCCAAACCAATTAAAATCCCGATAAGCAAACTGCCTATAAGATTGACTGTAAAGGTGCCAAACGGTAAATTATAAGAATTATTATTGAGCCATTTCGACATCAAAAAACGCAGTGCGCTTCCAATGCCTCCACCTAAAAAAACCAGTAAGACTTGTTTCATTCTTCGATGTTATGATTGGGGTAAATATAATCATTTAATAAATTTATTTCTTTCAGTAAAAAATATTACGGAATAATCATTGGCCATGAAATCTTTGCGATATGGTAATAAGAGCAATCGCAGAAAAAAAATGTAACTTTGTTAGACTAATTAAAAACTAACTTTTATGAAATTAAAACATGCAATTTTGGCAGTTGCCTTGGCCTTTTTCGCTCTGGCTTGCAAAAATGAATCAACTGAAGTTCCAGTAGCTTCAAATGAAACCGAAAACACTTCAACTTTTGATTATAATGTTGAACAATTTGCCGACATCAGAGTTTTGCGTTATCAAATACCAGGTTGGGAAAATCTGAGTCTTGACCAGCAAAAACTCGTGTATTATTTAACCGAAGCTGGTTTAGCAGGACGCGATATGATGTGGGATCAAAACTACCGACATAATTTAAAAATAAGAAAAGCCTTAGAGTGGATATATACCAATTATGTAGGCGATAAAACAACTGACGACTGGATAGCCTTTGAAGTCTATTTAAAGCGTGTTTGGTTTAGCAATGGCATTCATCACCATTATTCAAGCGATAAGCTGAAACCAGAATTTTCGGAAGATTATTTAAAGGAATTATTAGCTGCAACAAACGCTAATTTGGAAGGTGAAGCTTTCGAGGTTATTTTCAATGCTAAAGATGCTAAGAAGGTAAACCAATCGAAAGATGTTGACAACGTTGCTCTTTCCGCTGTTAATTTTTATGGTCCGAATGTTACCAATGCCGATGTAGAATCTTTCTACGCTAAAATGAAATCACCCGATCCAACCAAGCCTCTATCTTTTGGACTAAATTCTCAACTAGTAAGGGAAAATGGTGTTTTAAGAGAACGCGTATACAAGTCAGGTGGACTCTACGGTTCGGCTATTGACGAAGTAGTAAAGTGGCTTGAACTTGCCAAAAGTGTTGCCGAGAATAAGGCCCAAGGCGACGCACTTGGTTTATTAATAGAATATTATAAAACAGGAGATTTGCAAATTTGGGATGATTACAATGTGGCTTGGACTGCTGCCACCGATGGCGATATAGATTACATAAATAGCTTTATTGAGGTTTATAACGATCCGGTTGGCTACAGAGGCTCTTATGAAAGTATTGTTCAGATTAATGATTTTGACATGTCGGCAAAAATGGCTGTGCTTTCGGAAAATGCACAATGGTTTGAAGATAATTCGCCTTTAATGGACGAACATAAAAAGAAAAACGTTGTCGGCGTTTCCTATAAAGTAGTGAATGTTGCAGGTGAAGCTGGCGATGCCTCACCAGTTACACCCATTGGTGTAAATCTTCCCAATGCCAATTGGATACGCGCGGCTGTTGGGAGTAAATCGGTCTCTTTAGGAAACATTATTGAAGCCCACAACAATGCCGGTAGTACCGGAAGATTGAAGGAATTTGTGCATGACGAAGAAGAATTTCAGTTAGAAGAAGAATACGGACAAATTAGTAGTAAGCTACACACAGCCTTACATGAAGTGATTGGTCATGCTTCCGGTCAATTAAACCCTGGTGTTGGTGAAACTAAAGAAACATTAAAAAACTATGCCTCAACTTTAGAAGAAGGTAGAGCCGATTTGGTAGGATTGTATTATTCGTACCAACCAAAACTACAAGAATTGGGATTGGTTGACGATTGGAAGAAAAATGGAATGGCCGCATACGATAGTTATATCCGAAACGGACTGATGTTGCAGTTAATACGTCTTAATTTAGGCGATGATGTTGAACAAGCACATATGCGTAACCGTCAGTGGGTGAGTGCTTGGGTTTACGAGAAAGGCATGGCCAACAATGTTATAGAAAAAGTAAGCAGAGATGGAAAAACCTATTTTAATATCAACGATTACGAAAAACTACGCGATTTGTTTGG
>NZ_DAISXK010000074.1:0-6725 GCF_036825875.1 Paucihalobacter sp.
ATTTTACACCCTTAAAGGCCATAACATGCCTTTTTACGGCCTCGTCATAATCAAAATTAATACCTATTTGATGTTCGTTTTTATGAAACAACGGTTTTAAAGTAATGATGGTTTTTTGAGCCATACCTAAAGCATTTTGATTATAACAAATTGAATAATAGATTACTAAAATAGTAAAAAAGAAGACTATAACCAACTTATTTTTGAAAAAATCAAGTGCTTTTGCCTAAAAACTAATTAAAAGTCATGCACCCTAAAATGATAATCTCTACAAGATAACACATCCACCAAAAAAACTACCTGATGTCAACTTTTACCAATAACCTTACAAACTACCAACTTTTACAATACATAGTCATAACACCTCAAAAATCCTGAAGTTTTAAGGCGTCATTCCTAAAAAAATCCTGAAGTTCTGTTCTGAACAAAAATTGGACTTGGGCTAATTTTGCCTAATGTCTTCGCAAACCAACAATCTAAAAACATCTTCGGCATGCCATAGTAATTTGGAAATGGCCGCCTCATCTTCGCGCTCAAAACCAATCCATAAATAGGCCATAAGTACACCATCCAAGTCAGGCGTTTTTCCAATGTCAAGTACCAAATCAAGTGTTTCGTCTTCACTGCTTAAAGTGCAAATATCACTGCAAATGGTGAAAAATTCGCCGAGCAAAAAATCAACCCGACTCAGTAAAAATCGTACCTGTATCTTTGAGACTTTTGGATATTGCACTAGTAATTTCGCTGCAGAAAAATTTGGCAGAAGCAGCACGCTTTTTTTTGTATCTATTATACAGGTGTCGGCTAAGACGTCAGCAGACTTACTGCCGGCGTTAAAATCAAAACCTTTTAGCAATTCGCGTGCACGGGCGTTTAATAAACCTCTATAAACACTGCGCATGCCCAAAAACTGTTCATTATTATGTGTTAATACCAACTTAAGCAACCTTAAAAGCCTGCGCTTACTGCCTTTGTCTTTGGTCTGTTTTAATAGACGACCGCCGCTTTTCTCTATCAAAGCCACAGCGCGATTTAACCGTAAACCTTCAATATCATTATCTTTAAATTCATCAACCTTGTTGCCTAAATAAGCACAGTTGTCTCTTTTAATCCTGGCAATAGAGCCCTCTTCAGTCTCATAGGCTTCGTTAGAATCAAAACTGTAAAATATGGTTTCGTTATTTAAAATCCTTGCCAAAACTTATCTAGTTATTGTACTCAGACCTAAAAATAAAAAAAATAAGTTAATTGTCAAAAATACAGTCATGAGCATTTTCTCTTAAGTCACAGAATTTACAAACATTAACTTATAGCAAAACGTATCTTAGTACAAGGCAATCTAAGCTTTATACCATAGATACTCCGTAGATGCTTGCACTTTGCGCCGTATTAAAGCCATAGATCAAAGCAACCTTAACTTTTTTAGAACAATTCTAAATAACCTAGAGTGTGGGTCAATAGCCTTAAAAAAAGCTCATTAATGTCTGAAATTTATAAAGCAATCGCTACCTGATTGTGCATAATATCGTCAAACGTCTCGCGCTTTCTTATTAAATGCACTTTTCCTTGATACCACAATACCTCAGCAGGTCGGTATCGCGAATTGTAATTACTGGCCATGGTAAAGCAGTAAGCGCCTGCGTTTTTAAAGGCCAAAATGTCGCCTTCGGTTATTTCATTGATAAGATGGTTGTTCGCAAAAGTGTCGGTTTCGCAAATGTATCCTACTACCGTGTAAAAACGCTCTTTACCGTTAGGGTTAGAAAGGTTGTAAATTTCGTGCTGTGAGCCATATAACATCGGTCTTATCAAATGATTAAAACCGGAATCTACTTGAGCAAAAACCGTCGAGGTGGTTTGTTTTACCACATTTACCTTGGTTAAAAAGTATCCGGCTTCACTAACCAAAAACTTGCCGGGTTCAAAAGCTAGCGTCAATTCTTTGCCGTATTCTTTACAAAACTGATTAAAACGTTTGGTGAGTTTGGTGCCCAATTCTTCAATATTGGTTTCAATATCTCCGGCCTTGTAAGGTACTTTAAATCCGGAACCAAAGTCGATAAATTCTAAGTTTTCAAAGTTCTTGGCTGTTTCAAATAAAATTTCGCTGGCGTATAAAAAAACATCAATATCTAAGATATCACTACCTGTATGCATGTGAATTCCGTTGATATTCATCTTTGTGTTTTCAACAATGCGTAATATATGCGGAATCTGATGAATTGAAATTCCAAATTTACTGTCGATGTGTCCTACCGAAATATTGCTGTTTCCACCGGCCATCACATGCGGATTGATTCTAATACAAACAGGAACCTTTGGATGTTTGGTGCCAAATTGCTCTAAAATTGACAGGTTATCAATATTGATTTGAACGCCCAATTTGGCGGCAGTTTCAATCTCTTCCAAAGAAACGCCGTTTGGTGTGTATATTATTTTACTCGGCTCAAAACCAGCCGTTAAACCTAATTTTACTTCTTGTATAGAAACAGTATCCAAACCAGCCCCCAGACTGTTAAATAATTTCAACACCGAAATGTTTGAAAGAGCTTTCGCGGCATAATTAAGCCGCAACTGTTTCACCTTACTAAATGCATCGGTTAACCGTTTATACTGAGAATTCATTTTTTCAGCGTTGTAAACATAAACCGGACTCCCAAAGTCCTTTGCAATTTGTAGTAAAGTGTTTGTTTCCATTTTTTAAAATTTATAAGCTGCGAAGCTATAAAGTTATTTTGTTTTAAAAGTTAGTTTTTCCTTAAAAATTACTTGTTGACTCAATAATTTTCAATTTCTTTAAATCAACGTTAAAAATTATTGCTTAAACGTGTAAGTATGGTTATTTTTGCTGAGCAAAATAATTTAGCATGAATCTACACGAATATCAAGGAAAAGAAATATTAAGCAATTTTGGCGTGCGCATACAGCGCGGAATCGTAGCCAAAAGTGCGCAAGATGCAGTAACAGCTGCAAAACAGTTAACAGCCGAAACAGGAACCTCGTGGTATGTTATTAAAGCACAGGTACATGCTGGTGGTCGCGGTAAAGGCGGTGGTGTTAAATTGGCCAAAAATCTTCAAGAAGTTGAAACCGTTGCTGGGAACATTATTGGTATGAATTTGATTACACCACAAACCTCAGCCGAAGGTAAGAAGGTGCATCAAGTTTTAATTGCCGAAGATGTTTACTATCCTGGTGAAAGCGAAACTTCTGAATTTTATATGTCGGTGCTTTTAAACCGAGCCACCGGACGAAACATGATCATGTATTCTACCGAAGGCGGTATGGATATCGAAACCGTTGCCGAGCAAACACCACACTTAATTTTTACTGAAGAAGTTGATCCTGCAACTGGCTTAATGCCATTTCAAGCCAGACGAATCGCTTTTAATTTAGGTTTGTCGGGTACTGCGTTTAAAGAAATGACAAAGTTTGTAAC
The DNA here is from genome assembly GCF_036825875.1 of Paucihalobacter sp. NCBI lineage: Bacteria > Pseudomonadati > Bacteroidota > Flavobacteriia > Flavobacteriales > Flavobacteriaceae > Paucihalobacter > Paucihalobacter sp. The sequence goes on from NZ_DAISXK010000074.1 coordinate 3,440, forward strand.
AGCACTTTATACGGCTTATGTGAAATCAGATGCTTCATTATTTGAAATCAACCCAGTTTTAAAAACCAGTGACGATTTAATAATGGCAGTTGATGCCAAAGTTACCATAGACGACAATGCACTTTACAGACATAAGGATTATGTGAATTTAAGAGATTTACGTGAAGAAAACCCCATTGAAGTAGAAGCAGGTGCTTTAGGTCTTAACTATGTTGATTTAGACGGCAACGTTGGATGTATGGTTAACGGAGCCGGTTTAGCAATGGCTACCATGGATTTAATAAAACAAGCAGGCGGTGAGCCAGCAAACTTCCTAGATGTTGGAGGTACAGCCGATGCCGCTAGAGTAGAAGCAGCTTTTAAAATCATTCTAAAAGACCCAGCTGTAAAAGCGATTCTAATCAATATTTTTGGCGGGATTGTACGTTGCGATCGTGTAGCACAAGGAGTTATTGATGCGTATAAAAATATGGGTAACATTAACGTACCAATTATTGTGCGTTTACAAGGCACCAATGCCGATATCGCAAAAGAATTGATTGATAATTCTGGTTTGGACGTAATGAGCGCTACGGAATTTCAAGAAGCTGCGGATAAAGTTCAAGCGGTTTTAGCTGAATAGATTTACAGCATATAAAATTAAAAAGCTCCCGGATTCGGGAGCTTTTTTTGTTTGCTAGTATTCAAAATTTGCTAAATAATTATTGTTCATTAAAACACTATCTGAAACAACAGTTCTCCAGTCGTAATATTATTACCCTGGGCAAAGTCGGTGGTGCTAATCGCGGCTTGTAGTTTTAGATTGTTACCATCAAAATACTTAGTAATACCGAAGGTGTAGTTGTTGAAATCTGCGAGTAAAGAATCTAGGTTATTATCAAATTCAGGTCGCGATTTTTCATATCTAAAATCAAAGCTCAACCCACCAGTTGTAACATATCCGGCTTGGGCTGTGAAACTATCTCCTAAAATTAAAAACTGACTTATTTGTGTGGGTGCTAATATAGTAGAACCGTTAGTGTCTACATATAATCTGTCTAATCCAGAGGCCGCACCGTTTGAGTATTCTAACAGCGCTGAGAATCCTTGGTATTTTAAAAGAACATCTGTGTAGAATTGAGAATAATCCGGTAATGCAATTTGTCCGTTTTGATCGTATAATAAAAAGTTGCCATGGCCTTCACCATTAGGATGACTGGCGCCATTATTTTTGCTCACTGCCGCGCCTACTAATACTTTGAGCTTTTCTTCGCGTTTTAAATCGGCTGTGTATAAATCGTTACCAGGTTTAAAGGCACCAAAAGGATACACATCTAATCTACCACCAATTTTAACGCCTCCGTAATCGGTATCTCTAGAATCGGTACCAAAAGAATTTCTACCATCACCAGAGGTTAAAGAGGCTTTAGGGGCTATAATAATGCCGTTAGCAAGTTCAAAATTAGTTTCAACAAACACACCAAACTCTCTACCAGTATTGCTAAAAGTTCTACTGCTTAAACTTCGGTCGGTGAACTGAAGTCTGTCCTCTCGATACAGCATTTCTCTGTTGTTTACGAAGTTTTGTTTTTGTCCAGCCGAAACGCTTAACCATGAAAACGGATGGTAAGCAATCCAAGCATCTAATAAAGGGTCTCTGCTGCTAAAATCTGTTTGCACCAGAAAACTGATTTTCTCTTTTACAGCAGTTCCGCCAAGCATAAAAAAGGCTCTTTTAGAATTGAACTTATAATCAGAATCACTCCCTTTTACTTTTTCAAACGATATGCTTGGCTGAATAAACCCACTCATGAAAAATTGATAGTCACCGTCATTAAGATTGAAGGTGATGCCTTTTCCTAGCTCGAAATCAGCTGAGTTTTTTGGTTCTTCTTCCTGTGCAATGAGCATTGTGGCGCAAAACATTAGGGAAATACAAATTAGATTTTTCATGGTTCCGTATTTTAATTTGTTTTAGAGAGTCTGTATATTGGTAATTCTTGATTTAATTCGGTTTTCAAAACGCCAAAGCTTATAAAGCTGTTAGGCGCCTCGGGTTCTAATATTTCGTAAAGTAAGGCTGCGTTTTTTTGATTGGAGCTAATTTTAAAGCTGCCCGCAGGTAAGGTAATTTCTTTCTCAATTAATTCGGTTTCTACCGTTTGTAAATTCATCTTTTCGTAAGTGGTTTCGTCTCGGTCATACGATGAAACGATGAAACTTTCAACTTGAAAGGTTTCTGATGCGCTTAGGATTTCAACCGTAAGACCTAATACTTTCAGTTTGTCCACCAATTCTGCTAAATCTTGATGAAGTAAGTAAGCTTCTGGTTTATCTCTTGTAAGTTTAGCTTCAGCTTTTTTGGCATCTCTCATGGTTACAGTCATATCGATAAGCTTGTTTTTATCCAAATCAATCACTGCAATATCCTTCTTAAATGGAGTTCGAGTGGTGGTAACCGTAATATTCTCGTCAGAATTATGTAATTGGGCTTTTTTAATTGAATGTTTTATTAAATCGACGTTGTTGAATGCTGTTTCTAAAAAAGACATTCCTACTAAAAAAGTGGTATTGATACGTCGTTTGAAAGAAGTTCTTCCCAGATTGACACCTCTAACTTCAATTAAAGCCGAAATGGTATTGGTTAGTGCGAAATTGGTAGCACTAGACCTAGCATTGGTAGACCCTACGTTGAAATGAATATCGCCAGCGAACTTAGCAGTAGACATATAATCGTGGTGTCTTAGCTCATGTTTATTCATGGCTTTTCTAGCCTCTTCAACAAATAAGGTATCGATAACAGCTCGTAAATTTGGTGCTACATTGTGATTGCTGCTGTATAAAAACATCACATCGTAAGCCGAAGTAATTCCAAAACTTCCCATTCTAGCATAATCTCTTCTGTATGCGTTGTATTCGTGAAAATCTAAAGCCACTTCCGGATTGAAATTTGTGAAGGCTTGTTTAAGAACTACGCTTTCAGGTGCCATGAGTTTGGTTTGGTCTCTGTTTAAGTCCAAACCATTGGCAGCCAATCTGGCTAGTTTTAAATAACCATCAATATTAGCCATTGGCACGATGGCAAATTCTAACTTATTTAAAAGATGTTTATAGGCGTCATCATTAAGTAATTTGTAAATTAGGTACAACACACCTTCGGTACTTGCCGGTTCATTACCGTGTAAGCCTCCTTGAAACCAAACTTTTACTGTTTCTTCGGAAGGGTTTGTGTTTTTGATATAAACGATAGGAATGTCATAACCTCTCTGACTTTTCCCAATAAATTCAATCCTTACTGAATTTGGGT
>NZ_DAISXK010000075.1:0-5772 GCF_036825875.1 Paucihalobacter sp.
CTTACCAATAATGAATTCAACTATACATCTGCTTATAAAGATCAAAAGGGTTATTTTTATTTGGGAGGTCTTAATGGTCTCAACAAATTTAGATTCGAGGATTTATCTCAAGAATACACGCTTCCGAAAGTGAATTTTACAAAATTTGAAGTTTACAATCAAAAGGATAAGACCACAACTCAAATTACAAAGTTAACAGAAGGCGCTATCTTGTTAACACCTTACGATCAGCATTTTAAAATAGATTGGTCTATTCCCGATTATTTTAATAAAAACAACTACACCTATTACACAAAGTTGGAAGGTTTTGAAAAGGAATGGTTTTACCAGGGTAATCAAAACAGTATCAGATACAATAAATTGCCTGCCGGAGATTATGTGTTGAAGGTAAAAGGCATGGATTCTAATGGCAATGAAAGCGAGGCAGCACTTAGTATTCCTATCACAGTAAAACAAATATTCTATAAAAAGTGGTGGTTTATAAGTCTCTTAATTCTGGGAATTTTTAGTTTGTTTTACGCGTTTTTTCAATACAGATTAAATCAAGCTTTGGCTTTGGAGCGTTTGCGCACAAAAATATCAAGCGATTTACACGACGATGTCGGCTCCATGTTAACCGGTTTAGCCATGCAAACCGAAATGCTAGAGATGCAGGCCACCAACAGTATCGATAAAAACAGATTGCATCAAATTACCACTTTAAGTCGCAACACCATATCGCACATGCGCGATTTGGTTTGGAGTATCGACAGCAGGAGAGACACTATGGGCGATTTAATTGAACGCATGAGAGAGCTGGCCGAAGAACTCTTGCTGCCATCCAATATTTCGTATCAATTTCAAACAGACGATTTAAATCTTCAAAAGAAGTTAGATCTTAATTGCCGCAGAAATCTTTTTTTAATTTACAAAGAGGCCATCACCAACGTGGTTAAACATTCTAACGCTTCTCACGTGTCTATTAACATCATTAATAAAAATGGCCTTTGTAAACTTTCAATCAAAGACGATGGTTTGGTTAAAAACAAAGAAAATTGTAGTGGATTGGGGTTGGCAAATATGAAGTTAAGGTGCGAAAGCATAAAAGCGCAATTAGAATTTGACCTAAGCAACGGTTTTGGTATTAATGTATCTTTACCACATAGTATTTAAGAAACCACATTTATATGTGGTTGAAAATGCTATAATTAATAGTTACCTTCTGCCTTTATAAAGCGTATAAATTGTCTGCTAAAATAAACATAGTAATTGTTGAGGACGATCCCGTAGTTATGGAGGGTCTCACGGCTTTTTTTCAAATGCAACCAACGGTTGCTATACTTAAAACATTTAACAATGCAGAAGCGTTATTGAGTTGGTTGGAAACAGGAGAACAAACTCAATTTATTTTGTTGTTAGACATTCAACTTCCCGGAAAAACAGGAGTAGAATCTTTACCGAACATAAAAAAATTGCTACCCGATTTAGACGTTATTATTCTCACCACTTTTGAAGAAACCGATATGATTTTTAAGGCCTTGAGCGCCGGTGCTTGTTCTTACGTGTCTAAGCGTTCATCTTTACAAAAAATAAAAGAAGCGGTTGATGTAGTGGCTCAAGGCGGCTCGTATATGTCGCCCGCCATTGCCAGAAAAATAGCCGATTTCTACGCTCCTAAAAAAACAGATCAACTTACAGACCGTCAATTGGAAATAGTTAAAGGCGTTGTTAATGGTAAAAGTTATAAAATGATAGCCAACGATTTATATATTTCTTTAGATACTGTTCGCAGCCACATCAAAAATATTTACAGCACTTTACAAATCAATTCTAAGGCAGAATTGATTAGGAAGTCTTATGATAATGAGTTGTAATTATTATAACTTATTAAATTGAAACTTATTAGTTGTTGTTATTGTCGTTCTTTAAGTTCTTCATCAATATGTGCAATCAAATTTTTTAAATCGGTGAGCAGGCCTTCATACCGTTGTTTCATATATTTTCTGGCATTTATCTGCATTCGCAGCGTACCTTTAAACACGTTATCATTTTGTAAGCTTGGGAGATCAATTGGGTAACCGGTTTTAGAAATGTTATCATAAATAAGTTTGGCATTAAGCTGTGGTAGCAATTCATTTAAATGAATTTGATTGTCGTATTCCAGTTCTTGTTTTTCTATGAAGTAGTAGCGCTCTGAATAAACTGCCGTAATATGCCGTCGTAAACTATCGTTTTGAATCAGGTCAATACCTTTGGCTTTTAAATGATCGTAAGCCGCCATATTACGGCGTTGCGTTGTTGAATACATAAGATTACCGTAATGAAAACGCAAGGAATCGCTAAATGGTGTTCTGTTTTCCAAATGATTGAGCACTATGGTATTTGAGTTCGCCAATTCTTGCTGTTTGTTGATGTTCCAATCGCAATCCATTAAATCATTGGTCAGGTTAAATTGCATCTCTTTTAGAATCTTGAGTTCTTCTTTAGCTGCCTTGTTGGCTTCATTCCAATTATTAATTTGCAAGGCAATTAAAATCCCAATCACCACAAGCACAATTTCGCCGATGGCGTATTTAAAATATCTAGTAGTTTTGCCTTCATTAAGAAGGTTTTTGCGGATGTTTCGGAAGAATTTAAACATTGTAATTTGATTTCGGTTTAATTATGCCTGCACTCGCCCCGACCCTAAAGGGTGCCAGCGCGCAACTTGTAACTTTTGATTTTTATTATTTCTAAACTAGAAAACCCACCCTTTAGGGTTGGGGAAAGGTTTTCGGCAATCAATATACCAATCACTACAAGAATGATTTCGCCGATGGCGTAAAAGAAGTACCTGCCTGCCGGCGAGGCAGGATTGCGAACTTTGGATTGCTCGATGAGTTTTTTTCGGATATTTCTAAAGAGTTTTATCATTGGTTTTGTTGATTTCAGTTTCTAGCAAGGCAATTATATCATCAAGAAGTTTTTCTGTTTTCTGTTGTGTTGAATAATAGGTGTCTGTAAGAATAAGCACATTTTCCAATAAATTTTCAAATTGAAGTTCCTTTAATAAATCTCTGTTATCAACAGTGAAACCAGAAATTGGAAAGGTCACATTTCTTGTCTTACTATCTGCTTGATCGGCATTTAACCAACTGGCCTTTTCTATAATATAGGCATTCAATATATTTTCACTAGTCTTTACTGTATTAAACCTCTCTTCCAAAATTTCAACATCCGGTTTCCAAGACGACAAGAGGTTACGTAGCTCTACATTTTTAAATATGCCAAGTTTGCCTGAGCTTAATAAATCATCTAAAAATCCATTTTGTGGGTAATAAGGTTTGTTGTAAAACAGATTATTTAACCAATTATTAAAAATACTTTCAGAATCTGGTTTAACTTTATTTCCGGTGTGATTTAGGGTTTGTACACCGGATTCCAGCACAATCGATGTACTGCTACTTACTTCTTTTAAAATTTCCTTGTTTTTTAAAAAATCACGATAAATATTATTTAGAGCATTATATTCTTGGATGCTGATTTTTCTGTCTTCATTCCAGTTGTTAATTTGAAGGGCAATCAATATCCCAATAACTACTAAAACAATTTCTCCAATGGCATAAAATAAATAGCTGCGAATTTTAGACTGCTCAATGAGTTTTTTTCGGATTTGTCTGAAGAATTTTATCATATCAATTAGGTTTATTTTTCAAGGCAATTTCTTTGCTAAGCATCTTCAACATATGGGTTGCTCTGGCAAGGTCATCTTCAAATAAATCTTTAATTTTATTTGTTGCACCTATCCTATATCTTATCGCATTTCTAAAAAACACATCTTCGCCATATTTGTAAGGCATTATATGCTGTATAGCGTCATTTAAAACATCTGATTCTTGACCAAAAAATTTAAAATCATCGAACTCAAAAAATTTAGGAGCCAGAATGTTTCTGTTATAGCTTTTAAATCCTTCCTGCCAGCTTTTGTTCACAAGGTCAAATCGTGTATAATAAGTTTGAAGAGAGTCCATAAGCGATGCGTTTTTTAATAAACTGATTTTACCGGTCGATTTTAAATTTTGCCAGGTAGTGGTTTCTAAATCCATAAAAATAACGCTTAGTAGAGGTTTGTATAAATCAACCGAAAACTGCTTGAGGTTTTGGTCTTTAATTTCTGATGTTATAATTTTTAAATCATTTAATTGCGTTTTGATATTTGTAAGCCAATAATTTAAGTTAAGAGTATCTGTTTGAATATTGTTGTAAAGTTTTTCCAAAATAACAAGTTCTTCTTTTGAGTCTTTATGCATTTGACTCCATGTATTAATTTGCAAGGCCAGAAGTATCCCAATCACCACCAGGATGATTTCGCCGATGGCGTATAAGAAGTAATTACGAGCTTTATTTTGCTCTATGAGTTTTTTGCGGATGGTACGGAAGAATTTTATCATATTTGAAGGTTTTTGCCTCGCTCGCCCCCAGCCCCTAAAGGGGTGTCTGCGCGCAATTTTGAAATTATAAATTCGATTGACTTTTCAAATTGGTTTAAGATTTCTTCATTTGTAAATCTGTATTCTGTTATACCAACACTTTTAAGATATTCAGTTCTTTGTGTGTCTATTTGTTTTTGTTTTCTTTTTAGGTGATAGCCTCCGTCAATTTCAATTGATAATCTGAGTTTATGACAGTAAAAATCCAGAATATATCCAGCAATAGGATGCTGTCTTCTATATTTATAGCCCAACGGTTTTGTCTTTAAATAATCCCATAATTTTATTTCAGGTTCGGTCATATTTTCCCGAAGCTTGGCAGCATTTCTATACACTTTTGGTGTTGCGCCATCATGCATACCTGATATTTTTAGTGGATCGTTTTTCATATGTTAGCTGTATTTAATTGGAGATTGTCTTCGCCCCTTTAGGGGTTGGGGGCAAGGACGGGTCGGATTTCCGGCAAACAATATCCCAATCACCACAAGTACAATTTCGCCTATGGCGTATTTGAAATATTTTGTGGTTTTACCTTCATTGAGAAGATTTTTTCGGATGTTTCTGAATAGTTTTATCATTTGTTTTTAATTCGATTGTCAATTAAAGGAAGTACGTTTCTTGCTTCTTCCAAAAAACTTTCTACGCGTCTTTGTTGATTTTTTATAACATACACTTTATAAGTGGCGAGCTTTTTTTTATAATCTTCACTTTCAAAAAGATACGTAATAAAGTCTTTATTGAATCTTTTTTCTGCCCAATCTACATACCAAGAATACGCCTCATAATCTTTTGCATTTTCAAGTACTAAATTAGTAACATTCTGATTGTCGCCACGAAATGCGTCTACATATTCTGAATATAGGTTGTCAATCATATCTGGCAGCGAATCCCTTTGAGCCTCTGTTTGTGTGTTCGTGTTTTTTAGTAGTAGATAACCCTTTGTATAAAGGGCATTAGGATTAAGGTAAGTAACATCTGAGCCGCAAATCTTACAATCTTTATAATTGGAACTAGTGATGGTGTCATAAAACGTCTTATTAATTTTACCATCTAGAATATCTTGAATGCGTTTTGTTTGTTCATTGTAAAGTGATACATTTTGTTTTGCACGCAAAGTATCTGTTATCAGTTCGGTATGTATCTGTTTATAGATAGATGAAAGATTCGCCTGACTTTTTCTTTTTTCATTCCAATTATTAATCTGCAAAGCAATCAATATCCCAATGACTACAAGAATGATTTCGCCAATGGCATATTTAAGATAGTTTGCGGTTTTGCCTTGTTCAAGCAGTTTTTTTCGGATGTTTCGGAAGAATTTAATCAT
>NZ_DAISXK010000076.1:0-5544 GCF_036825875.1 Paucihalobacter sp.
TTGTCTTCGGTGATAATATGCACGCGTGCTGTTGAGCAATCTTTATTGTTGGGGTTTATTTTTTTGATATTGTGTTGTGGGTCTATGCGATAAAAACCACCGGTGCGTGTAGCTATCCATATATTTTCCTTTCGGTCTTTGGAGATATGCAAGATATAGTCTGAATTCATTTGACTTCTAATTGCCGATATATCAACAAATGCATTCTTGCCTTTGTCATATAAATTCAATCCGGATGTGGAGCCAATCCACAATAAATTATCCTTTGTTTCTACAAAGGAATTGATGTTTTTTTCCGATAAGGCATTAGGCAATGAAAAGTTTCTATAATGAATAAAATCAGGCTCGGCATACTCTATTTTACCAATGCCGTTTCTGGTGCCCACCCAAACAACGCCGTCATTGGATTGTGTTAAGCTAAGCACGTGGTTATGAACCAAACTTTTTTCATCTTCTCTAATGTTCTGATACAAGTAATAACTATTCTTCTTGCTATCAAAAAACAGTAAACCGGAATGTGTTCCAATGTAAAATTGATGAGTATTTATTGGATGTATTTTTTGAAAGCTAACAGCCGTATTTAAAGGAGAAACTTCTGAAGAAGCTAATAACATTTTATCAGTATTGTTTGAAATATCTATTTCAAGTAAACCGGCATTACACCCCACTAGCAATTTTTCATTATGCCATTTGATATCGTAAATATCCCCTAGTTGAATTGCATTTGAAAAAGGACTATGGGTATGGTAAGTGGGTTCAAAAGTCTGGGTGTTGAAATGTGTGAGACCATTATCGGTTCTCAGCCAAAGATTGCCTTTGCCATCTGCGGATACGATACCGGTATAGTTGTCTTGTAAAACACCTTCTGGCGAAATGGTGGAGAGGTATAGCTGGGATGTTTTTTTATTTTTATCAAAGCGAATAAGCCCTTCATTAGCGCCAATCCAAAGAATCCCTTCAATATCTTCATAAATTGAAAAAATGCGGTTGCTGGGAAATGAATTTGGGTCATTGGGTAACTTAGTAAAACGTTTGATAACGCCTGTTTTCAGATCTAGACTATTGAGTCCACCGCCAAAAGTAGCTATCCAAAGAACACCATTGGCATCTTCATACAAATCCCAGATGTAATTGTTACTGATACTATTGAGATTGTTGCGCTCCTGCCGGTAGGTTTTAAAACCGGTTCCATCATATTTGTTAAGACCGTCGTGGGTGCCAAACCACATAAAGCCTTTGCTATCCTGAAGTATTGCAGTTACTGAGTTTTGTGAAAGTCCGTCTTTGACGCTTAAATGAGAAAAAACCACATCAGGACTTTGGGCAATTGACAAATTACCACAAACTATTGCCATGAGAAAGATTAAAAAAATAGCCTTCATTTTCTATAGGTTAAATAGAAAATGTTAAAGTACTATTTTTTTGGATTGTTTGAATCGAAAAATCTACTTTTCAGTGTGTTGCATCAGATGGAACTGCTAAATATGATAAGCATTCCTTTTATTTCAATCCTTTAAAATTGAAATTTTTAAGAACTGCCCAACTTTCTTCCGGGTTGTAACCTTTGGCATTGAGATTCACATAAAACCGATCACTATTTTGAAGCATTTGCAATTCGGTTCTGTTTTGTAAAGTATGGTATTCTTCAACCGCTCTAATACCGTTTTTGGTAACCGTGCGTTTGTAACTCTCGTTTGTTTCTTCATCAAAATTCATAGAAAACATCATTGTTAAACCCATCGTGGAAGCGGCTCCCATTTCACCGGCACGGTCAATAACATTGAGCTTTATTTCTTTGGATCTGTCTTCGTTTTGATAAGTTGCTTCAATAGAGCTAATGTTAACCATCATAGCGTTTCCGGCAGTGTATTTAGTGCGCTTCAAACCATCAATTTCATCGGGCAACCATGCCTTAAAGTCTTCTTTACTTATGGGCGTAATTTTTGACAAATCAGCTACTTCTTCTTTCATTTCTTCCATTTTAGTAGCTGCTTTGATGGTGTTTTTGACATTTTTTAGGTCGGTAGATGTTTTGTCGTTTTTACATGATGAAACAAAAAATATACAAAATAGAATTAGTGTAAATTTCATAATCTTAAATATTAGATAGTTAAACAAGTTGTGTTCTTATTACAAGTTAAGAACAAGATATTTATTTAAACAGTGAAGTGAATCACCTCATTGGGTGATTTTTAGATAGATGGTATTTGAAGCGTATAAAAAAACTTAATTCTAAAAAGCTATTTCTTTCCTTTAAACATACTATTCATAATAGTATTAAGACCGTAAAATGCAAGAATTAGGGAGGTGACACAAATTAATGCACCGACAATTAAGGTTATTAAATACAGATTCCCTTCTGGATTTGCAAAGGCGATGTAAAGCAGTGTAGGTCCAATAAACATACATAGTGCCGTGATTACCATAATTTTAATGCCTTTTACCAGCATCTCTTTATCGGTTCTATTGGTTTCCATCTTTGTAATTTTGAATGGCTAATCTCACATTTTTATATTTTAAAAGTAAGGCTTGGGCTTCTTGTTGTGGAAGGTTTAATTCATCCATGATCATATTTGTACCTCTCTCAACCAGCTTCTTATTGCTTAATTGCATGTCTACCATTTTGTTGCCTTTTACCCTGTTGAGTTTTATCATGACAGCGGTAGAAATCATATTTAAGATCATTTTTTGAGCAGTTCCGGCTTTCATACGTGAACTCCCTGTGATAAACTCCGGGCCTACAACTACCGAAATAGGAAATTGCGCCAGAATTGCCAACGGACTTCCGGGATTGCATGTAATGCTTCCTGTTAAAATATTATTTTTATTGCAGTTTTCGAGAGCGCCTATAACATATGGCGTCGTGCCAGATGCTGCTATACCGATGACTACATCGTTAGTGTTTATCTTGTGTGACTTTAAATCTTCCCAACCTTGGGTTAATGAATCTTCAGCGAATTCTACAGCTTTTCGGATGGCCTTATCGCCTCCTGCAATTAATCCGATTACCATATCGTGAGGAACGCCAAAGGTTGGTGGACATTCACTAGCGTCTAAAATTCCCAGTCTGCCGCTGGTACCGGCGCCAATATAAAACAAGCGACCACCGTTTTTCATTTTTCCCGAGATTTGATCGACAAGAATTTCTATTTGTGGGATGACTTGTTCTACGGCTAATGCAACGGTATAGTCTTCTTTATTGATCGATTGTAAGATTTGCGTGGTACTCATAGTTTCAATATTTGAGTAATGCGAATCGGATTCTGTGATTTTTTTGAATTGCATAGGCTAAAATTACAGGTTTTTTGCATTGATAAATACAAGCTGTTTACTTTTTATCGTCTTCCACACAATAAATCGATATGTAATCAAAAAAACAAGTAATTAAGTTGAGTTTGGTATAAGCAGAAAGTTTACTTTCAAGATTTTTTTATAACGTTCATTTTATCACCTTTTATACTTTAAGTAGGGCTTTGGTAGGACTTTGGTAGGACTTTGATACGTCCTAAACTAACTATTCAGGTTATAAAACAAATCCTATTTTCACTATAACAGACAATTATTCGACGACGTAAATAAACTCATCCATTTCTGAGAGTCTAAAATACCCAAATGGAAAGTGATCTGGATTGGTTTGATTTACCATATTACCTCTAACCGTGGCTGGCTGGGTTTCAAATGGTCCACCGCCTTCTTCACTAATTTGTTGTAATAAAATGAACATATAGTTGTAAAAACGCTCTGATGTACCGTGAATTCTAATGGTTACTTCGTCGCCTGCGCTAAGTTCTTCTTCAGTGTAAAAGCCAAACATTTGATTGCCGTTGGTAAACTCATCATTGTAACCTTCAAGACTCGGAATGGTTGGAATATCATTTATAAATTCAAAAAAATAGTAGTCTTCTGAATCCAGCGGATCATGGAAAAAGGCCTTTAATTCAGTTTCTTCACCACTAAAACCACCACTATCGTTTTGCTCCACAAAGTCTATAGGAACCACGGGTTGAAGCGTTTCAGTGCCTGAGTAGGTTTCTCCGTCATAAATGATAGTAAGATTATAAGTTTCACCAATAATTGGTATAAAATTATTGTTGATATAGATCCCACTATTACCAATTTCGTTGAATATGAAGTTGTTATTACTACTATCTGTAATGACTATTTCTGCATCATTGGCTGGAGGAACTGTTTCATCAAAAAATGGCGCTGTTAGCGATAATTTTATAGTTTGTTCATTTCCTGTGGTTCCTTTTTGCCAATTAATAGAGGCTTCAATAACCAATCTTGGTGCCTCGGTGTTTAAATCTACATCAATGACGTCTTCGCAAGACAAAAGAGTGATAAAGACCAATAGGTATGTAACTAATTGTTTCATATTTAGAACTTAAAATTGTAGGTTACGGATGGTATGATACCAAAAATTGCCAGTCGTACTGCTTCATTTTGTCCAGTATTTCTGTTTTGTCTAAAATCTATAGAAGCTGCATTTCTGCGATTGTAGGCATTGTAAATGCTAAAAACCCATTCACCTTTCCATCGTTTGGTACTATCTGGTTTTGGGTTGTAAATGGCCGAAACATCAAGCCTGTGGTAACTGGGCAATCGGCTTGCGTTTCGCGATTCAAAACTTGGTACAGACAAACCGTTATATACATATTGTCCGTTTGGAAAGGTTACTGGCAAACCCGTTTGAAATATAAAATTAGAGCTAAAACTCCATTTTTCGCTTACCTTATAGCTTGCTGTAAGTGAGATGTCGTGTGTTTTATCCCAAGGTGTACTGTACCACTCGCCGTTGTTGATACCGGTTTCGAGAGGAGTTCGTCCTGGAGTTTGCTGTTCAGATTTTGATAGGGTATAGGCTAGCCAACCTTTAAAGGCACCTTCATTTTTTCGTAATAAGATCTCTAAGCCATAGGCGCGACTTCGTCCATTTAATACAATTTGTTCTATGGCATTATTAGCAATTAAATCAGCACCATCAATATAATCTATTCTATTTTGAATGGTTTTGTAGAAGCTCTCTATTTCTAGTGAATACGCATCATTTTGAATCGTTTTAAAATATCCAATCGCAAATTGATCTAGCAACTGCGGTTTTATAAAATTACCACTGGGTGCCCAAACATCTAATGGTGTTGGAGAACTTGTATTTGATAATAAATGCAAGTATTGACTCATTCGGTTGTAGCTTGCTTTTACAGCTGTATTTTGATTTAACTGATAAGACATAGAAAATCGTGGTTCAAAATTTAAAAACGATTCAATTACATCAGAGCGATTAGAACTTTCGGTTCCAATTGGTCTGGCTTTTTCATAAATTTGAAGGTCTTGATTAAACACCACAGCTTCATCATTTTCATATACATTTAATTCATCTTGACCTAGTCTTAAAAACGAACTCATTCTTAAACCATAAGACACCGAAAAATTATCGCTAATTTGTTGTTCAGCATCAACGTAAAGGGCATTTTCAAAGGCGTATTTTTTAATAAGGTCAAACGAATTTATTCCTGAAGTTTCAGTTGTCGGTCTAATTTCGCC
>NZ_DAISXK010000077.1:0-5388 GCF_036825875.1 Paucihalobacter sp.
AATCTTCGCGCTTAAAACCTAAACCATTCAATATTTTTTCGGTTTCACCTTGATAATTGTAACCACCGAGAATTTCGTATTGGTGCTGAAGCTCGTTTAAATCGACCATGATTTGGTGGTAGCCATCACTTTCATAATCGGTTCGCTCCACTAACTGGGTGTTGATATGCGCTAGTTTAGCCTCGATTAATTTTATTTCGGTGAATGCTTGATAGGCCTCTTCTAAAACAGTTCTGCCAAAAACAAAATCGATCTCTTGTTTTAAAAAGCCAATTTTGAGATCTTTATCCGCGGCAATTTGTCCAGTATCAGGCTCTTGTTCTTTTGCCAGAATGCGCAGCATGGTTGATTTGCCAGCACCATTCTTACCAATAAGGCCAACGCAGTCGCCACCACCTAGTTTAAATGTGATGTCTTCAAACAAGAAGTCTCCTTGAAACGAAATCGATAAATTGTGAATGTTCAGCATATTGTTATAAATGTTACTAACTAAATCTTAATTAAGTCCTAACTTTGTATTGCTTAAAAAAGAAGTGCAAAACTAAGGCTTTTAAAATGATAAAAAAAGGAACTAAACTCTATAGTATTTTATTTGGTGCATGCCCAAAATGTCATCAAGAATCTATGTATATAAACAAGAATGCCTTCAATCTAGTCGATACTTTAAAGATACATGATCATTGCTCGCATTGCAAGACTAAATATCGTTTGGAACCTTCATTTTTTTACGGATCCATGTATGTGAGTTACGGTCTTGGTATTGCCTTTGCTGTAGCTGCTTTTGTAATTAGTTATTTATTTATAGGAACCTCTTTGAAAGCAGCTTTTTTTGCCATAGTTGGCACCTTGGTCGTAATGATGCCATTTATTATGCGATGGTCTCGTAATATTTGGATCAATCTATTTATGAGTTACGATCCTAATCTTGCCCAACCAAAAAACGATTAATATCAATTTCATTAGGAAGTGGCTGATTGGCTTCAATGTATTTATATAATGCATCGGCTACATAAGGCGAAATCATCACACCACGGGTCCCGAGTCCATTAAGTACAAACATATTTTGATATGTTGAATGACGGCCCACTAACGGTCTTCGATCTTTAGTAGTCGGACGAATGCCAGCTTTTTGCTCTACTACTTCAAAAGGTGCTTTTAAAAATTGTTTTAGCTTTTTGCTTAAATCTTCTTTGGCTGCTTGGGTGGTTTGATTTGTTTTGTCGTTCCAATTATAGGTTGCGCCAACATTGTAATGGTGGTTACCTAAGGGAATTAAAAACACCGATGATTTCACGGCCACCTCTAAATTTAAATTTGGCGCATAGACTTCCATTATTTCGCCTTTTGTGCCATTCAACGGGAGGTCTTTAAAATAAGGATTGTTCTTTACACCAAATCCTTCTGCGAATACAATGTTTTTAGAAATGATATGCTTGTAGTTGATGGTTTGATTGTTTGATTTTAATTCCCTGTAATGCAAGCTTTCATCAAATAGACATTGCTGTTCTCTCAAATATTTTTTGTAAGCCGAAATTAAAATTGCAGTATCAACCCTTCCTGCCTGGAACACTTCGCCAAAACCAAACGGACTGTCGATACCGTCAAAATTAGTTTTTATAATTTCAGGTGAAAGATAAGGTTCAAGTAATGGTTTATCAGTAGCGCTATACCACAAATTTTGTTCTTCAATTGAAGCAAATCGGCGCAAAATACGCACCTTATAATCTAACTTTACATTGAGTAGTTGTTCTAACCTACCATAGTATGGCATGGCCAATGTTAATTGGGCATCGGCTTCCCAAACTTCAGTGAATCTTTTTAAGGTAACTGGATTGTATAAACCTGCCGCCACTAAGGATGATTGCTGAGAAGCATTGTCAAATACTACAAATGTTTTTTGATGGGAACGCAATTGCTCACAAAAAGCAATACTCGCTAAGCCACAGCCAACAATAATGTAATCTACATCCATAGTGCGAAGTTATGCATTGACGAGTAATAAATAAATTTCTAGCATATAAAAAAACGTCTACTGAAAGCAGACGTTTTATTTAGTTTATCCAGTAAAGTTTGCTATACTGTCTATTTAATAAGACCACATATCTTGTTCAAAGTTTCTAATTTTATCTTTTATTCTATCCGATTCTAATAACTGCATTAGAGCATTATCGGTAACATATTCGTTTACTTCTCTATCACCTTGAACGTTTTCTTCTTTATACATATATGAATTAAAACGTCGTGAGTTTAATAAATGATCGAATGACATTGGCATTGCACTGTTTTTGTTATTAAATGCTTTTGCATTGTGCAATACATCTCTTGCTTCTGGGAAAAACACCCAAAATAAAGCGATAGGTTTTCTGTTTTCTGGATTATCCGAGTTTTTAAACTGAGCTTCTGGCGCTGTTGGCGCAATCGCTAATAAACGGTACTTCATTTCACCTTGACGTTTATCAAAATACCACAAACCTTTTATTAAATATTCAGTAATATCGGCTGGGGTTATACGCTCTACGATCATGTATTCCTCTGGTAACAATGAAGGGTTTTCGTCTAATTCAGCATTAGAAATATTATTAGCATTTAAATAATTGATACCTTCATCAGTAATAGCCGAGTAACTCATAGCTGTTTCAATTTCTTTTAGAGTTCGTGCTTCTCTAAAATAAGAATCGGCATAAATTTGAGGAATATCGCCAGTTTGAATAGCGTTGTACAATACTTCAAACAATGGTTTTCTGTTATCACCTAAGTTATTTTCAATAGGATATAACAACGGAAAATTAACGCGCTCGTCTAATACAATTTTTTCCCAAACCATTTTTGAAAACATGATATCTCTATCGTCAACATAACCATATTCTAATGGCTTATCGTTGTCTAATAACAGCTGAGCTTCGGTTTTCATACCAATTTCCTCGGGAATTTTTGCATTGAGCAAATTGGCTTGACCAAAGGTAAACCCTGCTAAGCAAAGAAAAGAGCCGGTTAAAATTTTATGTAAGTTCATGACTTGGTAATTTAATTATATTAATTATTTGCTAACGGTATTAATCAGTTAACTCCACGATAATAGGCGCCACTTCTTTTAATCTGTAAGTATTGTTGCCTACAATTTTAGCTTGGATATTTAAAATTTGAACGGCATCACCTCTTCTAGCGCGACCTAAAGCAGCTTTAGCAGCAGCATCCAGTTTGGTACCAACTACGTTAACGGTTGGCTGACCTGGTACTTTCACGCTAAATGACGTTACCTGAATTGGTAAATCAAAATCGAAATCCTCTAACTGGGCATCGATACTACCAATCTCCACATTTCGTCTCGGCAGTTTCATTACACCACTTTTCCCGATTAAAGAACCTGTTGGTTTTGGAATATCTTTGATTCTGTAAGTCTTCCTATCAGGAACTACTGAACCATCATCTAAAGTGGCGTTTACACTAATGGTAACTTCACTACCAGCTCCAGGTTGCATTTCGTACTTGCCATCACCTACTTTTCTTAAGCCGGGCGCGCTGGCGTTTACTTTGTTATCTGGTACTCCAGCAAAAGAAATAGTCATAGGGTTAACAACACCTCGGTAAACTACATTCATTTTGTCTGCTGAAATGGTCGCTGAATTTGGTCTTGGAACCACCACATAATTACCGTTAATTTCAATTGGTAATTCTTTACCATCTTCTAAAAAGGTAAACTGTCCTTTAATTTCATGTTCACCAACATTGCCGACTGTAAAATCTAATCTAGCGGCACCATTTTCGTCAATAGCATTGGTTAGGTTAACTTCTTTTCCTCCAACTACTAATTTAGTAGGTGTTACATTAGCATACTTGCCTAAAACCACTTTACCTTGAAATTTCTCACCAGCAAAAAAGGCTGATTTATCAGCAATAACAATGGCTTCATAATTTTTAAGAGATACTGCTTCATCCAAAGTGTTCCCTAAAAACACATTATACATATTGGTTTCTGTTGCTTTTACATCGTTTTGCATAGCCGTAAGCTTGGTGTAAGATGCAATTGCGGGAAATCCTTTAAAATGATAGTCTAACCATGGAATAGATTTACCTTCATTATTGGTTACGTCCGTTACATTAAAACGACTTTCTAAATTTTCGATTGCTGGAATGTACTTAACATCCTCACCAATAATATCTTTAATATCCTGCTTATACTTTTTAACGGCAGCCATAAAAGCTTCGCCACTAATATCACCTTCTTTGGTCAGTCTGTCACCAGTAAACCAAAGTTCGTCAAGAATATCCGTTTTATCCATTGCTTCAAAAGGATACATTCCAGTTTTAGGATCAATTTCATATTTACCTTTCTCGATGATACCTTCTCTTTTTACCTTCTCTAAATATTTAAAAAAGTTTTCAGAAACCTTACTTATTTGCTGAGCTTTATTGGCTGCAACGGCAAACTCGTTTGGCTTTTCTTCAGCCTTAGATTTGAGTCCACCAAGTAGGTTTTCGTTGGTGACGGTAGCCATTTCATTTGCATCAGCAAATTTCGCGTCCATCAATCCGAAAGCGGATAGTACTTCCTTGGACATATTCATTGCCATCATAGCAATAAAGACCAAGTACATCAAGTTAATCATTTTCTGCCTTGCAGATAATTTTCCTCCTGCCATGTCTAATTAGTTTTAGTGATTATTAAATTAATTTGATAATTAGAATCCACTAATTAGTTTCTATTCATTGCAGTAAGCATACCACCGTAAACACCGTTAAGTGAAGACAGATTAGATGCCAAGGATTGCATTTGCTCTTTTAATTTTGAGGCATTTTCAATAGCTTCTTCATTTATGGTTGCTTGACGATTCACGCTATCTAATTGCACTTTGTAAAGACTGTTTAAAGACTCCATTTGGGCTGCGGCTAACGATAATTCTTCACCGTACTTTTTAGTAGCGGCGATGGAATCTACCGTTGGACTTAAGTTCTTGGCAGCACCTTCAAAGTTTTTGATGCCTTCGCCTAAACTCGCCATTAACTCCCCATCAATTTTAGCTTCTTTTAATAAATTATCTAATTTTTTAGATAAAAGACCTTCAGCATCTTGAGGTTCTTCTTTTTTCTTTTTAGCTGAAGTTGGACCACCTGCCAATTCAGGATAAACCAGAGACCAGTCTAATTCATTTTGTTGTCTTTCAAAAGCAGAATAAGTAAATACCAATGCTTCTACAATCATTCCAATTGTTAGGATTAAAGATCCGTAAGGCCAGTGCTGAATTTTAAATAGAGCGCCAACAATTACGATTGCTGCTCCTAATCCGTAAACCATGTTTGTGATCGTTACTTTACCTTTTTGTGCCATAATTTTAAATTTTAATTTTAAGTTACAATAACTTAAGTAGGTTAATAATTAGTTGTTTAGTT
>NZ_DAISXK010000078.1:0-5124 GCF_036825875.1 Paucihalobacter sp.
GAATTATTAAACATACTTGGTCAATCTATAACCAACATTAAAAATATTTCAAACAGTAGTTATTCTGAATACCCGGTTAAAAATTTAAGTACAGGAACTTACATTATCAAAATAAATACTGTAAACGGTTTGGTGTCTAAAAAAGTCATCGTAAAATAATTGCAAAAAACTTAACTGTTCAAAAAGTCCCGCAAATTGCGGGACTTTTTTTTTGGAATAAAACCATTGTTTAGTAACTCATATTTAATAATTCTTCTTTATTTAAAATCATTAAGTAAACTTTTATTTTTTTGGGTTAACTACAAACAGTTGATCTTTTATCATTAAAAAACTTTAAAATTTCAAAACCAGTCTTTATAAAATTACGTATATGTGATGTAAGGTTTAAAAGTCACTGTAAGATATATGAATTTTTTTAGTTAAAATTAGACGCTACTAATTAATCCATAAGCATTTACTCCCTCAAATTAACCCATTAAACCGAGAGTCCCATCTCTCTTATTTGACCGCTTATGAAAACAATTACACCAACAGTTTTAAAAATGCTCATTATTCTTGTGAGTTTTTATGGCTTTAGCCAAAACCAGAACATACGCGTTAATGGTAACGCTATTTTAATTGAAGACAGCACACCTGGACCTCAAACACCAGCTCAAAACAATGGAACAGACTTTGGAAGTCTCAACTTAGGAGATAACCAAGTAAATACCTTTACAATTGAAAACACCTTTAATGGGGGTAACCCGAACAATAATGTATTAATTATAAATAACATCACTATTACAGGAGCCCATGCAGCAGATTTTATTATAAATAGCACTATAAATGACATTCGCCGTGGTAACTCGGAAAATTTCACAATCACTTTCGCGCCTTCAGGTACAGGACTTAGAACAGCACTTGTAACTATTAACAATAATAGTGTTGAAGCGAGTAAAAGATCTTATACTTTCAATATTCAGGGACGAGTTGAAACACAACAGCCGCAAATGACTATAAGAGGTAATGGAATCAATATTAATAATGGGGATACTACGCCAGCATTGAATGATGGCACTGACTTTGGCGTAGCAGACATTAATAATAGTAGTTCAAACCAAATATTTGTTATTAGAAATACGGGCGGAGAAGATTTAATTCTAACTGGCGCTGCGCCATATGTTGAAATAATTGGTGCGAATTCGCAAGATTTTACTATTACCCAAATTCCGGTTGCAACAATTCAGCCCAATAACACAACTACATTTCAAATCTCATTCAATCCTACAACCATTGGCATAAAAACTGCAACGGTTCAAATAGCGAATAATGATACTAACAATAATCCATACGCTTTCAGTATTCAGGGCACTGGAGCATTAATTTGCGATAATCAAACCATCACACTTCCTTATTTTGAAAACTTCGAGACCGGCACTAATGGCTGGTCCTCGGGTGGTGAGTTTGCCAATAGAGTAAACGATGGCAATTGGTCGTATTCAGCCAATCACAGTTTGCGAATTAGTGCCAATTCTGGCGTTACGTCCTCATTTTGTTCTCCGCTGTTTGCACCGGGAATTTATGACAAAATAGACTTAAAATTCTTTTTTTCAGCAAGAAATGTTGATGCTAACAAACGATTTGTCGTAGAATACAGTAATGATAATGGCAGCAGTTGGGTAATTGCAGGTACTTTCATTAGTAACAATATCGCCAATAAAAACGCTGATTTTCAACGTAACAACTCTGTCAATCCGATTTTTTATAGTAAAACTATTACTTTATTAAAAGAAAATTTTGATTTCCCTCAAAACAATCAGGCAAGATTTAGAGTAAGATGTTTAGCTAGCGATGCTAACGACCAAATTTTTATAGATGACATCAGTATTACAGGTGTTACTTATAAAAGTCCAACTAATGCACCCGGAGGTGTTGCTTCAAATCTTGATCTTTGGTTGAAAGCAGATGCTATAAATGGCGTATCTGTTGGTTTAGATAATTCCCCTGTAAATAAATGGATAGATAATGGCAGAGGTAATAACGCAGAAACAGTTGTAAGTGGCCAGGCACCAGTTTATCAACACAACCCCAATAGAAATTTCAATTTTAATCCTGTTGTAGAGTTTTTCAACAATAATAATTCTGCCAGTAGCGATATGACCTACATTATTAACGATGGCAGCCGAGATGAGCTCAAAGGCACTGGCGGATTTAATAGCAATGATATTTTTATGGTTTTGATGCCAGAGGTTGACATTACACCAACAATGATCCCTCTTGACACATTTTGCAGCACAAACCCGTTAGGAAATACGCAGGCCGAAGATGTCACAGGTTTTGGTTATGGCAACTATACGGCCAGATTTAATGGAGAAAAATTTTCATATTGTATCGGGACTACGAACGGATTAAATAATGGGTACGGCAGAGCGGCTACCGAAAATCTTGATTACAACCAAATAGGAATCATAAACACACGACACAATGACGCCAATAATGGTATTGAAATTTATTTGAACTCAAACAATATTGGCAATATAACCTCTGACCCCAATGCATTTACAGAAATTAAAAATACTAGGTATTGGATTGGAAGAAGTCAGTATTGGAATGGTAGTTTTAAAGGTAGAATTGCTGAATTGATAACCTATAAAGCCACCAACAATGATAATGATGATACTAGAGAACGCAATCGAATTCAATCTTATTTAGCAATTAAATTCGGTATTACATTAGGTGTAAACGGTGAATCGCAACATTATGTTGATAGCGATGGCAACATTATTTGGAACCAAATAAACAATACGGGTTACAACTTTGATATTACTGGAATTGGAAGAGATGATGCTTCCAAACTATACCAAAAACAATCAAGAAGCGTCAACAAGGCACAAGATGCTATTGGAAAAACCCAAGGTATTCTTACAATAGGACTTGGTGAAATATTCGAAACTAATTTCGATAATCCAAATACTATCCAGAATAAACAATTTTTAATTTGGGGTAATGATGGAAAAAATCTCAATGACGCTGCGTCAGAAGTAGTGGTAGATATGAGTAGCGCCATTACACCTTTTATTCCTGGAGGATCTCCAGTTCAGTTCAAGGGAATTGCCAGAACTTGGAAGGTAGTTGAAATTGGAGGTGATTTTCCAGAAGTTGAAGTCGCCATACTAAAAAGTGCCATTAGAACAGCAACACCACCAAACGGTCGATACCTGATGTTTATTTCCAGTACACCAAACTTCGATCCTACTGCCGATTATAGAGTAATGACAGAAGACATTAATGAAATCGGTGAAGCAATACTTAAAACAAAATATGATTTTGATAATACCAAATACGTCACCTTTGGTTGGGCTCCTGAAGTAGTTTATGAAAGATCAATATACTTTAATGGCACAACAGATTACGTTGATATGGAAGATCAATTTAATTTGAATTTACCCGAATTCACCATTTCGGCTTGGATTAAAAGAGAAGCAGGTTCTGAAAACAAATCAATACTTTCTAAAAGAGATGCCGCTTTCATTCAAGGATATGATTTTAGAATAAATAGCTCAGGACAAGTCGAAATTTCATGGAAAAACGGTACAACTCAAACCTTAACATCAAATACATTAATTCCATTAAATCAATGGCACCAGGTGGCTGTTATTTATAACGGTGGTACTACAAGTTTGTATATTGATGGCTTTTTGGATAAGCAGGCAACCTTATCAGCACCTTCAGCAACCAATGAATCCTTCTATATTGGTGCCGCAGGTAAGCTTACTCCTACAGATCTTTTCTCTGGTAATATAGATGAAGTGCGAATTTGGAGTACAGCATTAACACCAGCACAATTGCGATTTATAATGAATCAGGAAATAGAGGAAAATACCGGATTCGTGAATGGTTCTTATTTCAATAGTCGTGGCATAATACCAACCAAAAATGAAATTTCAACCATTTCATGGAATAAATTAGAAGGGTACTATCCCATGTCCACATACACCTACACCAATACAAAGGATGAATCTGGAAATAGCAGACAAGGTGCCTTGAGAAACTTAAGAACTGTAGACCGACAAACGGCTCCACTTCCCTATATTTCGGGGTCTAATGGTGACTGGAATAACAACAATTCTTGGGTGAATGGAGATGTTCAGTATATTCCAGGTTCGACTTCAATTGTTGACCCAATGGAAACTGTTGATTGGAATATTGTAAGAACCAACCACAATTTAACGCTCGATAACTCTGGACTGCCAGCCAATAAAAATGATAATAGAAGTTTACTGAGTTTAGAAGTAGAATCAAATACTTTAACAGCGAACGGCAACAATGCTGCAAACGAAGGAAACGGTTTAACCATTTCTCACTACTTAAAACTTGATGGTACGATTGACCTTGAAGGTGAATCTCAACTTATTCAGACTTTAGACAGTGATTTTGATGTTACCAGTTCAGGTAGATTAGAACGTGACCAACAAGGTACAGCTGATAAATTTACCTATAATTACTGGTCCTCACCAGTTGGCTTAAGGAATATAACTACAAATAACAATAGCTATACTTTGCCTACCATATTGCAAGATGGGAATAACCCAATTACTTTTATTTCTGCGGGCTTTAACGGCACTAACACCTCGCCGGTTGGCATTGCCGATTATTGGATTTGGAAATTTGCCAATCAAGCCTCAGGACAATACTCAGCCTGGCAGCATGTGCGCAGTACAGGTAGTATTTTAACTGGTGAAGGCTTCACTATGAAAGGTCCAGGCACGGGTGCTGTGGTGGATGACCAAAACTATGTGTTTAATGGCAAACCTAATAATGGGGATATTAACCTTACGCTAGCGGCTAACAGCGACTATTTAGTGGGTAACCCTTATCCCTCCGCTTTAAATGCAGAACAATTTATACTCGATAATGGTCCTGAGGGAACCAATTCACTCACTGGAACCCTGTACTTTTGGGAACATTGGGGTGGCGGTTCGCATATACTCAGAGTATATCAAGGTGGTTATGCAACTTTTAATCTTTCAGGAGGCTTACCAAGTGCCAATCAAGGTGTCAACCATCCGGATGTCGGTATGGGAGGAACACCAAGAAAAACACCTGGAAGATATATTCCGGTAAGTCAAGGCTTCTTCGTTACAG
>NZ_DAISXK010000079.1:0-1571 GCF_036825875.1 Paucihalobacter sp.
GTTTTTACCAAAACCAAAAAAATCTGTTTGAAGCCGAGTACCTGATTAATTAAACTATAAATAATGAAAAATTTAAACCTAAGTATAAAGTGCTCTTACTCCGGATTAAACTATTGTGTGCTCTTTATACTTATTTTATTGGTTTTTTTGAGTTGTGATAACAATAAAAACACAGAGTTTAAAAAGGCAGAATTAATTGGTCATGGTTTTCATGGTTATGTAGGCTATAATGCAAAACCAGACACTGCTTACGGCATGGGTGTTTCATTTTATACTGCCGCATGGCCGCTTATAGACCAGCCTTTACATCGGCTTCAGATAGGACTTCCGGGAACCTGGATTATCCCAAAAAACAGCGATAACAAAACAATAGAGTTTTGTCCGGAAGGCACAACCATACACCAAGTTACCGCCTTTGGACCAACTTATCAGAGAGTATTTCAAACATTGGAGGGAGGTCTTGGGTATTGGGCAAGAAACAAATACCGTTATGGCCCACCAAAATTTAGTATGAATTCTACACCTCAATGCTATGACTACGAAGTAGCCACGCCGGGCTGGTCTTTTTTCTATGACGACAAAGCTCTTGCCGATAGTCTTCTTGGTGTTGCTCAACTTAGCAATCGGTTATTGATACCGCCAGATGCACTCCCTTTTGAAGGAAATCCGAATGGCGAATTTATGGGCTACGCTTACATGGCTCTTCCATTTACCGATGCCTACCATAATACCAAAGTGCAAGTTGGCAATCAAAATTGGACTTGTTTTATCAATACAGAAAATTTTAAAGGACCAATAGCTTATTATCTTCCCGAAACATGGTCTAAATTTTCTGAGCAATACCCGGAAATAGAAGGACGAGGATTAGACGCCCGTGAAGGCATCATTAATGGTGGTGCCATGGAAATCAATACTGTTCCAAGTTTCAGGCAATATGACAACGATAGCACATTGTATGTAAAAATCCCAAAGTTAAATTTCCCTATTGATTCGGCAGGAAAAGCATCTCTTGTACAGGATTTAAGATATTACAATAAAAATGCATTGTTTAATGAAATTCTGGATTGGAGAAAAAACGGCGTGCCCTCAGATGGTAAATTTAAGTACGATGGCATGACCCAACCCAAAATGGATTCCACCTTTTCATCGCTCGATATCTATGGTACGAAAATTAAAGGTGTTGAAACTATTTTTAAACCATTTACAGATAATACAAGCTTTGGCTACGATTGGAAGAACACTGCTTTCCAGAAGGGAACTTTTCCTGAATACTACAAACAAGAAGGTGATGCCTTTATAATTGTTGAGGCATCGAAAGTTCCCAAAAATTTGGGTTTAATAGAGGCCGAATTTCCTATTCAGGAAAACACAGGTACGTATTTCTCTCCTGAGGAAGGCAGTTGGATGATGCCCGGAGCCGCCAGCGGACCTTATGAAGCAACACTAAACGATGGTTCAACGGTTATTTATTATTGGTACAAATTTATTGACCAACCTGTTTTTGGTCAGTTCAATTGGTCGGAAGACAAAAAATTAGCCTTACAATCATTGATTGAAAAAATTCACGAAAA
>NZ_DAISXK010000079.1:1671-5013 GCF_036825875.1 Paucihalobacter sp.
AGAAAAAGCCAACTGTAAACTACCAAGAGTTGTAGAAGGCTCTATTGCGCTTGGGTTTCCTAAAGTGGAAGATTTAGCGCCTTCCATCGGTGTACTCAATATGATGGTGCTTTTTGTAGATTTTGATGATGTGCCTGCAACAAAACTGGTTGACAGTATTTTTGCAATCATCAATCCTATTGTACCCAACTTTTTTGAGGAAATATCCTATGGTCGTATGGAATTAAACTTAAACCCTCACATGGAATGGTTGCGATTAAGTAAACCTTCAGCTCATTATGGTGCAGGGATTTATAAAGGTCAATCACATTTAGATTTTATTCAAGAAGCTGTTGATTTGGCTAATGACAAAGTTGATTTTAGCGAGACACATACAGTTTTAGTTATATCAAACCCTGAAGCCAAAGCGATAGCGCTGGGTCCAACATTTAAGTCTCGCGATCCAGATTATCATATTAAAGCCGATGGCGCGAGTATTTCAACAGGAATAACTTCGGGTTATGATTTAAACTATTGGGGAGGCATTTGGTTAGCCCATGAAATGGGACACACTTTTGGGCTACCGGATCTCTATCATTTTGGTAATGAAAAATGGAATAAGTACGTTGGCACAATGGGGTTAATGGGTGTTTGTGATGCAAAGGCACCCGGCTATTTTGCTTTTGAACGTTGGGTTCTTGGCTGGATTGACGATGATCAAATCTACTGCCATGAAAGCGGCGAAGTCACCGTTGAAATTGAAGCTATTGAAAAAACCGGCGGCACAAAAGCTGTGGTTGTTTCAATTGACAGCACAACAGCGTTGGTAGTGGAGAGCCGAAGGAAGCTAGGTTTTGATAAACACATGCCGAAAGAGGGTGCTTTGGTTTATGTGGTCAACACAGCCTTACCCGGCGGAAGCGGCCCAATTCAAATAAAACCCGGAGTTGATAATGGCAAAATGATGGAGGATGCGCCAATGCTCGAAGGAGATATATATTCCTATGAAAATGTTTTAATAAGCGTTCTTAAGTCTAATGCTGATAGTGATATTGTTCACATTAAGGTAAACTGACAATAGTTTTGATTACGAACAAATTGTTTATTAAAATATATAAATAGGCTCATTGTTTAAATAATGCCGCTTTCAATAAGGCTTATGACTTTTGTATTTGTTTTCCCTTTTTAATAATAGCTTTAAGTTTTAATTTTTTTAAATAAAGAATCGTTTCAGGTTTTAATCTTTTTGTTTAATAATTTTTAATCAAAACATCTTACCATATAAAAGGTTTTTTATATTTGCAACTAAGTTGCATTAATATTCATTTGTTTTAGAAGGTTTAAAAACCCTAACAAACGAAACCTGAAAATAGTAGGGAGATTAGTCGTATTACAAATGATGATTAGAGGCGACCTAAATCCTTAATGTTGAAGTTATTTTAATGATAATCGGATGTCAGAATCAAAAACACTTATTAAACAAAAACAATCAGATATTTTCGGTGCTACAATAAGTGGAATTTGTGCCATCCATTGCACCTTAACACCTTTGCTTTTCGCTGCCAAGCCATTACTTCAAACTACAGTTGATGCCCATGAACATGCAAGTGACTTTTGGCACGCATTAGATTATGTATTTCTGATTTTGAGCCTTTTGGCCGTATGGTATTCAAGTGTTCATACCAATCATAAAACCATTAAATGGGGATTGTGGTTGGCATGGTTGATATTTTCTTTAGGAATTATTTCTGAACAATTACACTTAGAAAACGGAATTTGGTTGATGTATTTAGGTTCCATAGGCTTAATAGTTACTCATATTAAAAATTATCGTTTTTGTAAAAAATGTAAAAGTGGGATTTAAGAAATAAACTACAATCTTAATCGATGTTAAAAACAACTCGTCTATCTTATCAATATCCTAATTCGTTAAAAATGGTGTTTCCAGATATTTTAGCTGAAAATGAAGCTACTGTTTTGATTAAAGGAAATTCAGGTTGTGGAAAAACAACCTTACTACATTTACTGGCAGGACTTATCTCGCCCTTGCAAGGAGAAATCGAAATAGGACAGCATAAAATAACTGATTTAAATGCTTCTCAAATAGACCGATTTAGAGGGCAGCATATAGGAATTGTTTTTCAACAATCTTATTTCATTAAGTCATTGTCTGTTTTAGATAATCTGCTGTTGTCTCCTTTTGCAGGTACTAAATCTAAAGCATTAAGTATTGCAGAGCGTTTAAATATTAGCGACTTGTTAAATAAGAATCCTCAACAACTCAGCGTAGGTCAACAACAAAGAGTTAGTATAGCAAGAGCTGTAATAAATTCACCTCAACTCATTTTAGCCGATGAGCCCACAAGTGCTTTAGACGATAAAAATTGTGATTCAGTTTTAAATCTCCTTAAGCAAGAAGCTAAACTCAACCAAGCCACACTTATCATTGTAACACACGACAAGCGTTTAAATGATTCTGTAAGTCAAAATATTGAAATCAAATCGATTAAAAACGAAGACGATGCTGGTTAAAATGGCTTGGAAAAATATCATTTATAAACCACTAAACAGTGTGCTGTGCATTTGTTTGCTTCTCTTTGGGGTAAGTATCGTGTCTGTTTTGATTTTGTCACAGCATCAATTAAAACATAAATTTAATCGAGATTTAGAAAATATAGACCTCGTTGTCGGTGCTAAAGGTAGTCCGCTTCAACTGGTTTTGTCGGCTGTTTACCATATAGATACACCAACTGGAAACATCAATTTTTCTGAGGCAAAAAACATCATGAATAATCCAATGGTTAAAGAAGCCATTCCTTTAGCTTACGGCGATAGTTACCAAGGATATCGTATTTTAGGAACAACAGAAGCGTATTTAAACAAATACCAAGCTAAATTTAAAGAAGGTAAGATTTTCCAAGCTTCTCTTCAAGCTGTTCTTGGTGCAAAAGTTGCCGAAACAACAGGTTTAAAACTTGCCGATACATTTGTTGGAAGTCATGGTCAAGTTGAAGGTGCGCATGTGCATGATGAACACGTTTACAAAGTTGTAGGAATTCTTGACTATACAAATTCAGTATTAGATAATTTAGTGCTTACCAATTTAGAAAGCGTCTGGGAAGTTCACGAAAAAAACCACGTTCAAAACGCAAATCTAAATCAAGTTGAAGAGTCTAAAGGTCTTTCTAAAAATAAGCATGAACATGAAAAACAGGATGATAATGACCACGACCATAATCATAATCATGACCACGAGATAAAATCGGTTGAACCAAATGTTTTAAAAAATAAAGACAGCTTAGATATAACGGCTGTTTTATTAACTTATAAAACAAGGACTTCAGCAATGAGTATGCCTCGTTT
>NZ_DAISXK010000080.1:0-4840 GCF_036825875.1 Paucihalobacter sp.
ATAATACGGATTTTGCACAGGCAGATGTTGACCGACAGGTTATAAACCTTTCCCGATTTTCAGTTTTATTCCCAGAGCGCAGACAGTTCTTTTTGGAGGGAAATGAAATCTATTATATGGCAGCATGGGATAATTTACAGCCCTTTTTTAGTAGAAGGATAGGTTTAGATAATAACGGAAATCCTATTCCTATCGAGGTGGGCGCCCGATTTACAAATAGAAGTCCAAATCAAAGTATAGGTGCCATTGTGTTACGACAGGACGAGTTTGCCAATCAACCTGCTTCCAATTTTGCAGTGGGGCGCTATTCTAAAAATTTAGGGGGACAAAATAGAATAGGAGGCATGGCAACTTTGCGATATGATGAACCCAATCAAGATGGACAATCCAATTACAATACCACAGTAACCGTAGATGGTTTTTTAAGACCTAATCAAGCTTTAAACGCTTTTTGGATGCTTTCGGCCTCCAAAAATTCTGGTTTAGAGAATAATGACGGGTATTCGGGTGCATTGTGGGCGTATTATTCCAATAACTGGATTTATTTAGGATTGATAGAAAGCTTTGTTTCATCTAATTATGACCCTAAGGTAGGTTTTATTGATTCCAATAACTATTTGCTCACTAGTCCGGCATTCTCATTGAAACTTCGTCCTAAATGGTTGCCAAAATTTACAAGACAGTTTAATCCCGGGATTACCACCTTATTTTATAATTACCTAGATGATTTATCTTTTAGAGAGGGCTTTGCTTCTTTTAGACCTTTAGGTTTTGAATTACAAAACGGCAGTAATATTGAGTATACCTACCGATTAAATTGGCAGTCATTAAGAGAGCCGTTCTCTCCATTGGGTATTGCTATTGCAGCGGGTGATTACTCATTTCAAAGGCATATTTTTAGTTATAGAGGAGACTTCTCAAAAAAAATTGGTTTTAGTACGTCTTACAATTTTGGGGAATACTTTAACGGGGATTTAAATACCCTGACGACCTCCTTGCGAATAGCACCGCTTCCACATATATCTTTAAGTGCAAATTATGAGTACAATTTAATAAGGGATTTAGGGGTTCATCAAGAATCATTAAAAACCAATTTGATAGGTACTGAACTTCGATTATCACTAAATCCAAGGCTACAACTCATTACCTTTTATCAATACAATTCAAGTAACAAAAGTTCAACCATAAATTCTAGACTATCATGGGAATACCTACCTCTTTCCTACATTTACGTTGTAATTAATGAAAATCGGGAAGACCTATTGAATAGTCTTTTAGAGCCTGTTAGATTTCAGTTTAATCAGAACATCTATAAGTTGACTTTTTTAAAACAATTTTAAATGCGAGGTATTGATGCAAATATAAAATTGTTCATGCTTTATTTAATTGAAAGTGGACATAGGTAAAATTAAATTATTATTTTCGCAACAAAGTTGCATTAATAATATTATATTTTATGATACAAATACACAAGGTCAGTAAATCTTTTAAAGGCAATGCTGCCGTTAAAGATCTAAACTTAAAAGTAGCTCCGGGCGAAATACTGGGTCTGTTAGGCGCCAACGGTGCCGGAAAATCAACCACTATCAATATGCTGTTAGGGTTTTTAAAACCAGACACTGGAGACATCTTAGTCAATGATATTGATGCTAGTAAAAATCCGAATGATGTAAGAAAGCTTATAGGGTATATTCCTGAAAACGTCAATCTGTATCCATATCTGTCGGGTCTTGAAAATTTGGATTATTTCTGCAAGTTGGCCAATTTAAAATACAGTAAACAAGAACTGCACGATTTTTTAAACACTTGCGGCTTGCAAGAAGCGGCACATCACAATAAAGTGTCTGAATATTCAAAAGGCATGCGACAAAAAGTTGGTATTGCCATTGCCTATGCCAAAAAAGCCAAGGTGTACTTATTAGATGAACCGGCCAGTGGTTTAGACCCGCTTGCCAGTAACGAATTATCTGAGTTGTTGAAAAAATTAGCAAATGAAGGTGCCAGTATTTTAATGGCTTCGCACGATATTTTTAGGGTGAGGGAAGTTTGTCATCGTATTGGCATTTTAAAACAGGGCGTATTGGTTAAAGAATTGTCTAGTAAAGATGTAACTGCAAATGAGCTTGAAAATATGTACTTAAAATATATGCAAAACTAAGCGGTTATGACAGGTCAAATATTTAAAAATGAATGGCAATTTTTCAGCCGAAACAAAACATTACTAGGGGTTACAATAAGTTTTGTGTTAGTTCTGGTGCTGTCTATCGCCTTGGGAAACATTCAAACTAAAAATCAAACTGTAGCTTACCAAACGGCGCAAGAACATTTACGTGCGCAATGGGAAAATATAGATGCTATGAATCCGCATAGTGCGGCCCATTATGGTACTTATGTCTTTAAACCGGCCAATTTGTTAAGTAGTCTGGACGAAGGTGTTAACAGTATTACCGGAAATGTGTTGCGCGTAGAAGGCCATGTGCAAAACGAAATAGTACATTCTGAAGCCTCGCAAATGCAAACCGTATCTAAATTTGGTAAGCTTAAAAGTTCACTTTTGTTACAGTATATAGTGCCACTATTACTCATTTTTCTTGCTTTTAATTCGGTGAGCAGTGAGAAACAAAGTGGCCGACTCAAATTATTGGTCTTACAAGGCGCAAAAGTAAAATCGATACTTTGGGCCAAAACACTTTCGGTATGGCTTTACGGCATCGTGTTGCTGGCAGTTGTAGTGGTGGTATATGCCTTACTAAATATTCAAAATTTGAATACCGATACAATAAGTAGAAGTCTGCTGTTTTTTCTTAGCTATGCCATGTATTACTTCATAATAAGCGGTCTAACCGTTTTCTTTTCGGCAAGATGGCAAAATGCAACGGTGGCATTAACATCGATGTTGGGAATATGGATACTATGGACGGTATTTTTACCAAATATTTGGATGAGTTCAGCTGAACAGTTACACGAATTACCCAGCCGAAACGAATTTCAAGCCGCCATGAAAGAAGACCGCTCTAAAGGGTTAGACGGTCATAATCCTGCAGATGAACGTTCTAAAGGTTTAGAAGAACAAGTCTTAAAAGAATATGGTGTTGATAGTTTATCGCAACTACCCATTAATTTTGATGGTTTGGTAATGCAAGCCGATGAAGAATACGGCAACCAGGTTTGGGACAAACACTTTGGCAATTTACGTGAGGTTTTAACCAAGCAGAAGCAAACCTATCAATGGGCAGGCCTGGTCAATCCGTTTGTATCGCTGCAAAATGCCAGTATGGGCTTTACTGCAAGTGATAATTTACACCATCAAGAATTTTTAGTACAGGTAGAACATTACCGAAGAGATTTTATTAAAACACTTAACGATAAGCACGCCTATGGTGGCTCTAAAACCGGCGATTGGGGGTGGAAAGCCGATAATGATTTTTTTAAATCCGTACCCGATTTTAAATATCAACCTACCGCATTGAGCACCATTTTTTCTAATTATATCACCGACCTTTTGTTATTGATATTATGGAGTGTGTTGGTGGTGGTATTGCTAGTAACAGGAACTAAAAAAATAGAATTAATATGAAGGCACTAACTATTTTTATGTTCGAGTTAAAACACTTTTGGCGTAGTAAATTTAAGGTAGTAGCTCTTTTACTTTTTATGGTTGCAGGGGTTTACGGCTTGCATAATGGCGCAGCCTTGTACCAAAAACAATCATCAGAAATTGAAAGCATTCATCTCAAGACAGAAACCCAAAAAGCCGAAATTTTAGATTATTTCGATAAAGGAGAAAAAGGCCCGGCTGCCAGATCTTGGGTAGATGTAACTACGCCATTTTGGGCCATATGGTATACGCCGATATATGATTTTAAAAATCCATCATCGGCCATGGTTTACAGTATTGGTCAGGCCGAGCAATATGGATTTTATAAGCGCATTACCTTTTGGGCAAGTCCGTACGATGCCGATATGGCCCAAGAAATTGCCAATCCTGAACGACTGCAAACAGGCACTTTAGATTTTTCGTTTGTACTTTTATTTTTATTGCCCTTATTGTTGCTTATTTTGGTATATAACCTCAAGGCCTCGGAAGCAGAACAAGGTTTTTTGCCTTTAATAGAAGTGCAAAGCGCTTCAAAGCACATTTGGCTTTTGGCCCGATTAGGATTTTATGTGGTACTTGTATTTGTAACTTGTTTATTACTCATAACTTACGGCGCTTCACTTACACAAGTATTTAACCAAAATCCACAAGCCTTTTTGCAGGTTGTATTATACAGTTTGTTGTACTTGTTGTTTTGGGCCATTATTTTCTTTTTTATACTTAAAAACGGTCAAACAGTTGTTGCCAACACACTAAAAATGGTAGGTATTTGGCTTATTTTGGCATTTGTCATACCTGCGTCTGTTCATCAATGGGTAGGCGTAAAGCATCCCACTAATTTAATGACCGATTTTATTGATGCACAAAGAGATGATCGCGAGTCTCTATTTGCTTTATCAGAAGACGAAATTATAACCAAGTTAAAGGCGCTGTTCCCCGAAATAGAACAGAGTGTTGCGGCAAAAGACAGCACTAAAACTAATATGGCAATGAACCGTTCAGGTGCAGCACTGGCCAACGAATTGGTAAAACAGGGCATCGCACCTATTGAATATGAAAATCACGAAAAAAATAAGTTGATTAGTGCTTCATTTTGGTTAAATCCCGTAACATTTTTTCAGAATAAATTAAACAGTATCAGCAAAACGCACTATGAGGATTATCAAGACTATCGAAATGGTATTCAAGCGAAGATAGATAATCAAATTAAAATGATGGTTTTAGATATGTGGAATGACGTAA
>NZ_DAISXK010000081.1:0-4589 GCF_036825875.1 Paucihalobacter sp.
CTGTAACGAAGAAGCCTTGACTTACCGGAATATATCTTCCAGGTGTTTTTCTTGGCGTTCCTCCCATACCAACATCTGGATGGGTTATACCTTGACTAGCACTTGGTGCGCCACCAGATAAATTGTAGGTGCCATAGCCACCTTGGTATTCACTTAAAATATGTGATCCGCCACCCCAATGTTCCCAGAAATACAAGCTACCATT
Organism: Paucihalobacter sp.; assembly: GCF_036825875.1. Classification (NCBI taxonomy): domain Bacteria; kingdom Pseudomonadati; phylum Bacteroidota; class Flavobacteriia; order Flavobacteriales; family Flavobacteriaceae; genus Paucihalobacter; species Paucihalobacter sp. Next base: position 206 of record NZ_DAISXK010000081.1, read on the forward strand.
CAATGCACCAGTGCCACCAATAACAGGACCATTATCTAAAATAAACTGATCAGCATCAATGGCAGAAGGATAAGGATTACCCACCAAATAATCGCTGTTAGCAGCCAATGTTAGATTGATGTTGCCATTGTTAGGCTTGCCAGTAAACACATAATTTTGATCATCAATTACAGCACCCGTACCTGGGCCTTTCATAGTGAAACCTTCACCAGCTAAGATGCTACCAGTACTTCGCACATGTTGCCAGGCCGAATATTGTCCTGTAGCTTGATTGGCAAATTTCCAAATCCAGAAATCTGCTATACCAATAGGTGAGGTGTTAGTGCCATTGAAGCCCGCAGATATAAATGTGATAGGATTGGTACCATCTCTTAAAATAGTAGGTAAAGTATAGTTATTATTATTGGTGGTTGTATTTCTAAGTCCTACTGGTGACGACCAGTAATTGTAGGTAAATCTGTCGGCTGTTCCTTGTTGATCGCGTTCTAATCTACCAGAGCTGGTTATATCAAAATCACTATCTATAGTCTGAATGAGTTGCGATTCGCCTTCAAGGTCAATCGTGCCATCAAGTTTTAAGTAGTGGGTAATGGTTAAACCATAGCCTTCATTTGTCTTAGTATCTCCAGCCACTGTCAAAGTATTAGATTCTACCTCTAAACTAAGTAAGTGTCTATTGCCATTTTTGGATGTTGGCAGAACAGAATTATCAACAACTATATTGTGACTCGTTTTGGCAATGTTCCAGTCAATAGTAATATTTGGATTAACAAGCGACACACCACCAGGAATGTACTGCATAGTACCATTAGTCCAAGTGTCAGCAGTATTCCAGTCGGCATTGCTATTAGAAATATATGGCAAAGGTGCTGTTTGTCTGTCGACGGTTCTTAAGTTTCTTAGAGCACCTTGGTTACCATTCCCTGAGGCGTCATCGGTATTTGTGTATGTATAAACTGACATAGGATAATAAGCAGCCAAATCAGACCACGGCACCGAGCCTATTTCATATTTTGTAATGGTGATTGGTAATACTTTTCCAGCAGTAAAGGAAGCATTCTGCTCAATTTCCTGATTCATTATAAATCGAAGTTGTGCTTCAGTAAGTGCGCGATTCCATATACGAACTTCATCGATATTTCCTCTGAAAAAGTTTTCTGGATTGTTTTTTCCTCCTGCTGCAATGTAAAAATATTCGTTTGTGGGAACAGGGGCTATTCTTGATGTTGATACATCCCGAACACCATCAATATAAAGGCTGACTTCTGTTCCGTTGTAAATAACGGCGACATGATGCCACTCACCTCGAGGTATAACTGTATTAGATGATATATTTTGATTGACGCCATTAAACCATCGCATTCGAATTCTGTCATCACCTAAAATGGCTAATTCATAACCATTAGTGAAGCCCACATTGCGTTTGCTTACTATTACTGAACGTCCAGCATCTGTTGGGTCACGATTTATCCAAGCTGATATTGTGAAACCTGATGGATTTAAATTCAGTTTATCTTCCATATCAACAAAATCTGAGGTGCCATTGAAGTAAATAGATCGTACCACTTCGATTTGAGGGGCATAGCCAAAAGTGATATATTTTGTTCCGTCAAAATCATAAGTTGTTTCCAAATTACCATTACCATCATCTACCATTAATGTGTAGGCAGCTGTTGGGTCAAATACTCCAGTATCAGAAATGAACATATAATAACTTCCTGGCGGATTAATATTTCTAACAGCATTTTGAGGAATACTTACTTTGACCGTGGGTACATCGCCACCTGTTTCAACAAATTTCCAGATACGCTGCATGGCTGTAAAGCTTACTTCTGTACTTAAGCCTGGTATACCTGCACTCATGTCTACAGTAATGGTAGCTGCGGCAGCGTTCAAATCGGCACCATTATCACCCCACATTAAGAACTCTTTATCGTTTAAGGTAGTTGAGTTTAAGGTTTTATTGTCGTAATTGGTTTCGTAAATATCAGTAAGTCCAACGGTTAGGATTCCTTGTGTTCGACCAATTCCGTCGGTTGCGTCATTGACACTACGCGATTGTTTTTGTTCTAATTCGGAAGCATCATCTCTACCTATTCCGGCAATATCATAATTGTAGCTTCCAGCACTTGCATCCCATATAATTGAGCCATCACTATCCGCGTAATCCTGTGAAGTTCCGTTTAAACCTAAAGTTATACCATATTTGACCGCTAAATAGGATTGGATTCTGTTTCGTTCTCTAGTATTGTCTGTGTCATTATTAGTTGCAGTATATGATATTACTTCTGCAATTCTTCCATCATAACTACCATCCCAATACTGGCTCCTACCTAACCAATATCTGGTATTTCTTATTTCAGCAAATTGAGCCGGTGAATTATCTTCGTTACCAACATCAACAGCATTGAAATAAAGATGCATATTGTCGTTTGACGAATTATGTCTAAAATTAACAATACCTATTTGATTGTAGTTTGTTCCAGAATTGGTATCGGCGCGTCCGTAGCCATTTCCTGGATAATCACTACCATCACCTCCTTCGTTTGTTGTTCCTATACAATAGGTTAAACGTTCATTGTAAAATCTTTGTGTAAATGATCCATAACCAAAACCGGTAACATCTTCGGTATATGTGTTTCCAGTTGGGTCCGTACTAGTAAATGTATCTAAGGGTATCATAGTCGTCGTAATGACTGGGTCCGGCATTAAGACTACAAACACGTCGTTACTATTAAACCCACCAGTACCCTTTAGTTCTTGCCTGTTATTTAAATAGGTCATGTCTCTCCATGACGTATTATTATTATTTTCAAATTCAATGACAGGATTAAAATTAAAATTTCTAGTTACATTATGCTTATAAACGGGTGCTTGATAACTTACAACGGTTTCTGCATGGTTTCCTTTTCCATTGTCATGCCATTTATTTATTGGAGCATTATTTGGGAGAATTCCAGATCCGTTTACTTTATCTGCTTTTAACCATAGATCCAGATCATCCGTGACACCTCCTGGTGCAACTGATGGTGTTTGAAATGTTGTTCCAGTAATAGTAATGTTGTCAAAATGAAGTTCATCATTATCTTCATTACCACTATTTCTTATTCTAAACTGTGCTGTGGCGGAGCTTGGAAAAAAATGATCAGTTTTAAAAATAGTAACGGTTTTGCTATAGAAAATAATTGTCGTGCCATTTTGGAAATCGGCGGTTTTACTAGGAACGTTTCCAGATAAAAAATTACCGATTTCAGTCCATGAAGCACCTGAATCTGGTCTGTAATCTATATAAAACCTTTCGCCAGTTTCCATACTTCTCGCAGTAAAATAAAATTTAAAATCAATTTTATCATAAGCAGATAAGGTCAGACCAGGCGAAAATGCATTTCCATTTCGGAAAACTCTTAAATTCCAGTTACCTTGGTAAGATCGACCAGCCGTATTGTTTCGGTCGCATCTATATGCAAGATTCCAGCCGTTATTGCCAGTTTCGAAATTTGCACTATGAATTATTGTTTGCGATAACAATTGAAAGTTCGTAGCTGTACAAATAAGAAGCGTTAACAGCGTGTTCCTCAAGTGGAGTAAAGTAATAGTTTTCATAAGCGGTTATTTAATAGTTTGGGACTAATTAATAAGCAAACATAATAATTTGTTCTGTGAAATGCAAAAAAAATCGATGAAATGTATTTATATAATATAAGTAATTGAAAATCAGTGATTTTTAATTTTGATGTAGTTTATAATTTAGTTAAAATTTTAACCAATACCATTTGATATTAAGCTAATTAAAAAAAAGCTGAATCGGGTGATTCAGCTTTTTTTAACAAAATTTGTAGGTTTAGAACTTAATGAGTTTCTTCATGAAATTCAAACCGTTATCCTTATTGGTTATTTTGATAAAGTAAGGAGCTTCATCGAGCCTATCAAGACCATTGATGGTGATCTTATTATCGATACTCAACAACCCTTTTTTATAAACGACTCTTCCGTTAAGATCGTAAATCAAAATATTAAATTCATGGCCATTAGTACCCGATGGTAAATTTATGGTAATACTTTCTTTAAACGGATTAGGCATAATTGAAACACCGGTATTTGTTACCTCGTCAATATCTAAAGTGGTTTCATCCATACCATCACAATTTTCATCAATTCCGTTGTCAGGAATTTCAGGTGCACCTGGATAAATTGTGTCATCAGTATCATCACAGTCAGTATTGTCTAATACGTAGCCATCTGGCATAGTACAAGTATAGATTGAATTATTCGGGTCTCCAAAACCGTCATTATCCATATCTGCATAATACGTAGTTCCATTACCATTATCTGTTACATCCCAAGTACAAGTAGCGTCATTAAAAGTTGCCGTTTCATAACATGC
>NZ_DAISXK010000082.1:0-4265 GCF_036825875.1 Paucihalobacter sp.
CTTAGAATTATTAAACATACTTGGTCAATCTATAACCAACATTAAAAATATTTCAGATAGTGGTTATTCTGAATACCCAGTTAAGAATTTAAGTGCAGGTACTTACATTATCAAAATAAATACTGTAAGCGGTTCGGTATCTAAAAAGGTATTGATTAAGTAATTGCGACAACTTTAATTTTTAACGCATAAAAAGTCCCGCCTTGTGTGGGGCTTTTTTATTGCAGTATTTTCATCAATTCAGATTCTGTCACCGATTCCTGGGTTCCAGTTTGCATATTTTTAATGGTGAAGGTTTGTGCATTCATTTCAGCCTCACCAACCAAAACAACATAAGGAATGTTACGCTTATTGGCATAATTCATTTGTTTTTTCATTTTGGCATCATCAGGATATAACTCAGCATTTATATTTTGCTGTCGCAATTTTTCAATGGTTTTTAAACAATGTAAAGCTTCCTTTTCACCGAAATTAATAAACAAAACCCGCGTTGAATTGGCAACTGTCTTTGGAAATAAATCTAAGGCCTCCAACACCAGATAAATCCTATCTAATCCAAAGCTAATACCAACACCGCTGATATCGTTTAAGCCAAAAATACCAGTTAAATCGTCGTAACGACCACCACCGCCAATAGAACCCATACTTACAGATTTTGGTGCTGCCACTTCAAAAATAGCGCCAGTGTAATAATTCAAGCCTCTAGCCAAGGTCACGTCCAATTCGAGTTTGGCCGTTTTTAAATTTAAACTCTGAATGGCTTTACTAATAAATTCCAATTCAGCAATACCTTTTAAACCATCAATAGATGTTGCCAGCATCGCTTTTAAACGTTGGATCTGCGTATCAAAATCGCCAGATAAGCTAAATAATGGCTGCAATTTTTCGATACCTTTGGTAGAAATCCCTTTAGATATCATTTCTTCTTTTACCTTGTCCTCGCCTATCTTATCTAGTTTATCTAAGGCCACTGTGAAATCGATAAGTTTATCGTGTGCACCGATGACCTCAGCAATACCCGACAGTATTTTTCTATTGTTTATTTTAATGGTAACACCTTCCAATTGAAGGGATGTAAAAACAGTATCGTATAATTGAATAAACTCTACTTCTTGCCACAAACTATCCGAACCAACCACATCGGCATCACATTGATAAAACTCTCTAAATCGACCTTTTTGCGGTCTGTCAGCACGCCAAACTGGCTGAATTTGATAGCGTTTAAAAGGGAAGTCAATCTCGTTTTGGTGTTGCACCACGTAACGCGCAAACGGTACGGTAAGATCGTAGCGCAGGGCTTTTTCGGAGATTATTGGCGTAAGAATTGATTCGTCTTTTTGCGATAAAACATCGTTTTCAACCTTAGATAAATATTCCCCCGAATTCAAAATCTTAAAAATAAGACGATCGCCTTCATCCCCATATTTTCCCATTAAGGTTTCGGAGTGTTCAAAACATGGCGTTTCTATGGGCTGAAATCCGAAACGTTCAAACTGCTGTTTTATAACGTTGATTATATAATTTCGTTTCGCTACTTCTTCGGGATTAAAATCTCTGGTGCCTTTGGGTATGCTTGGTTTTTGTGCCATATCAACTTCCTGCGAAAGCAGGAATCTCATTTTATAAAATTCGTCTTTCTATATAGAAAAAGAATCCATCCGTTGTTATTCATTCAATTCATCACAAAAATATTACAATTTTAACAGTCCGTCTTAAGTTATTTTAATTTTATAGTAACTTTATGCAGGTTTGGTAGTCTTACCATAAACCAACTTAATTAGATTGTCATTTCATGTTTGCATTATTTAAAGAAAATTTAAGGATCGCCGGTGGCTCTATTAAAAGTCAGAAATTAAGAACTGCCTTAACCGTATTTATCATCGCCATTGGTATCACGGCGCTTGTTGGCATTTTAGGATTGGTTTCGGCCTTGGAAAACACGATCAGCGACGACTTTTCATCAATGGGAGCAAACACCTTCAATATACAACAATACGAACTTACCGTGCAGCGTACTGGTCGTGACAGGCAAGTTATCAATCCTATTATTAGTTATAACGACATTAGAGATTTTGAAAATCAATTTAATTATCCAGCCACCCAAACTTCAGTTTCCTTTTTTGGAACCACACAAGCAGAAATAAAGTTCGAAAACAAAAAAACCGACCCAGAAGTAGCTGTCTTAGGCGTTAATGAACATTTCATTAATAATTCAGGTTTAGAAATTGAAGATGGTCGACAACTTAACTATTTTGATGTGAGCAACAACGCTAGCGTCTGCGTAATTGGTAGCGATTTACAAAAAGCAATTCTTAGCGACGTGAACCCCATTGGAAAGGTGATAAGTGTTCGTGGAAGTAAATTCACGGTGATTGGCGTTTTGAAATCTAAAGGTGCTACTTTTGGCAACAATCAGGATTTACGGGTTTTAATTCCGCTTCAAAAAGCAAGATCTATCTTTACCAACGCCAACATCAATTACGCGTTAACCATTAAAGTTGATAATAAAGATATGTTGGAAGGTGCACAGGATGAAGCCATGGCGGTTTTTAGAAACATTCGAGGTTTAAGCCCATTAGATGACAATAACTTTGGTATAGTGCGTAGTGACGATTTACTCAACAGAATTGGCAGTATTACGGGTTATCTTTATTTGGCTTCTATTATCATCAGTGCGATTACTATTTTTGGTTCTACAATTGCACTAATGAATATCATGTTGGTTTCAGTTTCGGAGCGCACTAGAGAAATTGGTGTAAGGAAAGCCTTAGGTGCTAAACGTAAAACCATTGCCGAACAGTTTTTAATGGAGACCATTATGATTAGCCAATTGGGCGGATTACTTGGAATTGTGCTAGGAACCCTTATAGCTTTAGGAATTGCCGGCTTTTTTAAACTTCAGTTTGGACTACCCTGGACGGCGATAATTTGGGCCATTACTGTTACGTTTATTGTTGCAATTATTTCTGGGTTGTTCCCTGCGATAAAAGCTTCGAAGTTGGATCCGATTGAATCGTTGCGATACGAATAGAGATTTGAAAACTGTAAGTCAAAGGTCATATATAGTGATTACAGTATTTAATTGGTAATCAGCAATTAGGCGGGTCATTGTCCTAAAATAGCCGTACATACTCCATAGATGCTCCATGCCTCTTCCCACCTTACTCCGTAGTAACGCCATAGATAAGCCCACCCTTGGCTTTATTAGAATTATTCTAAATAGATGATTTCAGCAACTGATCGAAGAATTGAAACAGCTCTCCTTTTGTAATGATTGCGCCTTGTTGAATGAGATTAAACCGATCCATCAATTTATCATCGCTGTAAGGTTTTTTGCCATTGAATAATTTTACGGATTCGTCAAATAAATTACTCTTTAACCAATGGTAGCCTTCTTTAGTGGTAATGTCAACTTGTGGCTTTTCTATTTTAATGACAATTACCCGAATTTGATTGTCTTCAATGTGAAACAAAAACATTTGTTGTGGAGAAATGTTTTCAAGATATTTTATTTTTTGTAGAACGCCTTGCCAGATTAAATCGCTAAATACGTCCAATTCCTGCTCGGCTGCTTCGGGATTTTCTGATTTAATAGCTTCCCATTCTTTGGCCGTGATGGATTGTGTTGCTAAAAAATTAATAAATTCTTGATGCATTTCATCAAACTGTTCTTTGGTGAGTCGGCTGTATTTCAAGATTTATAGGTTTAAGGTTATGAAATTGTATAAAAAAGAAAAACCGCTTAGTAAAACTAAACGGTTTTTATCTGTAGGAGTGCGTTTTAAGCTTCGGCTATAACGTCGAATTCTAAATCTACCGATACTTCTCTGTGTAGTCTAATAATAGCGTTGTATTTGCCTAAGCGTTTTACATTGCCACCAATAACGTTGATATACTTTTTATCGATAGTCTGACCTTCTTTTTGTAAAGCTTCTGCAACATCAATGTTGTTTACCGAACCAAAAAGTTTGTCACCAGTTCCTACTTTAGAAGTGATTTTTAACTCTAATGCTGAAATAGCGGTTGCTATTGCTTTAGCCTCGTCAATAATTTTCTTTTCTTTATAAGCGCGTTGCTTTAAGTTTTCGGCTAGTACTTTTTTAGCAGAAGATGTTGCTAAAATTGCTTGACCTTGTGGAATTAAAAAATTTCTACCATAACCGTTTTTAACTGTTACAACATCGTCTTTAAATCCTAAATTTTCAACGTCTTGTTTTAATATAAGTTCCATTTGTTATGATATTTTATTTTAATAAATCTGCTAC
>NZ_DAISXK010000083.1:0-4020 GCF_036825875.1 Paucihalobacter sp.
AGCCATTTGAATATACGTTTACTATAAACCCGCCTTGGTGGTACTCTTGGTGGGCATATTTGATATACGTTCTGTTGTTTTTATTGGCGCTGAGAATTTTTAGTAAGTGGAGGGAAAGGAAGTTGGAATTGGAAAAAGTGAAACTTGAACAAACCGTAGAAGAAAGGACCAAAGAACTAAAAGCCTCCCAAGCCCAACTTATCCAATCTGAGAAAATGGCAAGTCTTGGTGAACTCACCGCTGGCATCGCCCATGAAATTCAAAATCCGTTAAACTTTGTCAACAACTTTAGCGAAGTGAGTAATGAATTGATTGATGAAATGAACGATGAATTAGACAAAGGCGATATTGATGAAGCCAAAGCAATATCTGCCGACATCAAACAAAACCTCGAAAAAATCAACCATCACGGCAAACGTGCCGACGCCATCGTCAAAGGCATGCTCGCTCATAGCCGAAGCAGCACGGGGGAAAAAGTACCGACGGATATCAACGCCCTCGCCGATGAATACCTGCGACTGTCCTACCATGGCTTAAGGGCAAGAGATAAGAATTTTAATGCCGATTTTTCAACCGACTTAGACCCAACCCTTCCTAAAGTAAAGGTGATTCCGCAAGACATTGGTAGAGTTTTATTAAATTTGATCAACAACGCGTTTCAGGCCGTCAATGGTGTTGAAAATCCAAAAGTTGAAGTTTCAACCAAACGTGCAGAAAACGGTATTGAAATTACGGTTTCAGATAACGGACCTGGGATTCCTGAGGCTATTAAAGATAAAATCTTCCAGCCTTTTTTTACTACTAAACCTACCGGGCAAGGCACCGGATTGGGATTATCGCTTAGTTATGATATTGTGAAAGCGCATGGGGGTGATTTGAAAGTTGAGACAAAGGAAGATAAGGGCTCAACATTTAAAATTGAATTAGCTGTTTCTTAAATTCCATTTTTACAATAAAATGCAAAAATGGAATCATTATACCTAAATTACATATATTTGTAAAAATGGAATTGATATGATTGAACGATTAATACTATCAGAAGCAAAATTTGCACTTACACAGTTCAGAGCTTTATGCCTTACCGGTCCGAGACAAAGTGGCAAAACCACTTTAAGCAAACTATTGTTTCATGATAAACCTTATGTGAACTTTGAAAACCCTACCATACAATTTGAAGCCGAACAACATCCGGAAATTTTCTTAAAACAGTATGTGAACGGTGCTATTTTTGACGAAGTACAGCGAGCACCTCATATTTTTAGATATTTACAGGAAATTTTAGATAATAATCCTGCACGAGGACAGTTCATTTTAACGGGTTCTAATAATTTCTTATTACAAGAACAGGTGTCACAGTCGCTTGCCGGGCGGGCCGGATATTTATCACTATTGCCTTTAAGTTACGCAGAGTTAGTCAATGCAAAACTAACCGATCATAACATAAACAAACTTATGATTACCGGTGGTTATCCAGAAATTTGGAATCAAAAACTCGTCCCAAATACATGGATTAATAGTTATGTTCAGACTTATGTACAACGTGATGTAAGGCTTTTACGAAATATTACAAACTTGGCAACTTTTACTCGTTTTATCTATTTGTGCGCAAATTATGCAGGACAGCTTCTCAACCGCGACGATTTGGCAAAAAAAACTGGTGTAGATACCAAGACTATTTTGGCATGGTTGGGTTTATTAGAAAACTCTTATATCATATTTCAATTGCAACCCTGGTATAATAATATGAACAAAAGAATTATAAAAAGTCCTAAATTATATTTTTATGATACCGGATTATTGTGTTTTTTATTAGGAATTAAATCCGAAAATGTACTTCAAAAACACACCGCTTATGGAGCAATATTTGAAAACTGGATACTATCTGAAATAAGAAAAAACAACTTTAATAATGCCATAAACGAAGGAATGTATTATTTTAGAGATAGCGCAGGCAACGAAATAGATTTGATTTTGGAAAGAGAGAACGAACCGTTAGCTATCGAAATTAAATCGGGTAAAAAAATAGATAACAGCATGATGCGTGGCCTGAAATATTGGCAAAAACTTCAACCAAATAGCCAATGTATTTTAATTTATGGGGGTGAAAGGAACGAAATTTTGAATGAAAAAATGAGTGTTTTACCTTTTACAGAAGTAGGTAATCTTTAAAAAAAAAAAAGAATATGCTCACTATAAAAATAATCGACAAAATATTTCAACCCTTCTTTACCACCATCCCGATAGTTATCGGGACAACCGAGCAAGGCACAGGATTAGGTCTATCACTGCGCTCTGATATTGTGAAAGAACATGGTGGAAAATTAGAGGTTTCATCAAATACAGGCGAGGGTACTATATTTATGATTATCTTAGAAGCGTAATATTATTTGTATGGATCAACACATAGAAAAAGACCTAATAAACACCTATAATTTATGGGTAAAATGCTTTATGGAGGATGCACTTATTGATCAATTTGATGTTATTGCATCACCTAAAATCATGGGTTATGGAACCACAAGTGAAGAAAAGGTTTTTGGAATTGATGAAGTTAAAGCATTATGTCTTTTAGGTCATGAACAAAGACAACATTTAAAAGATTACAATTATAGTCTTGAAATTGTTAGTAAACAGTATTCAAACCTTGAAAAGTGTGCCGTTATTGTAGCAGAAATCGATCTAGGCTACACCTACGATACTATTAAAACAGCATTTAAACTTAGAATTTCTACGGTGTTGTTTCATGAAGATGGCAGATGGAAGATTGTGCATTGGCACGGTTCTGTTCCCGTAGAAACAGAAGAAGGTGATACATGGCATGCCGAAGAATGGAAACGGGAAAACCTACGTCTACAAGAAAAAGTTGATGCACAAACTGCAGAATTAAGGGATTCTTTAGAAGAACTAAAAGCTACCCAAGCCCAACTCATCCAGTCAGAAAAACTGGCCTCTTTAGGGCACTTAGCTGCCGGTATTGCCCACGAGATTAAAAATCCGATGAACTTTATCAATAACTTCTCTGAGCTGAGTTTAGAATATGTAGATGAACTAAAAGAAGCTCTGGAAAAGCTGGAACAAAATGACACGACCGCAGATATGAACGACTTATTGAATGACGTGGCCGAAAACCTTAAAAAAGTTCACCACCATGGCACTAGAGCCGATAATATTGTAAAATCCATGTTGATGCATTCTCGAGGCGGTAACGGCACCATGGAACCTACCGATTTAAATGAATTAATTAAAGAATACGTCAACCTAGCATTTCATGGGATGCGTGCCGGCAAAGCGGCTATTAACGTGACCATCGATTTAAATCTTGATGACACTATCGGTGATGTATCACTAAATACAGAAGATTTTAGCAGGGTGATTTTAAACCTCTGTAAGAATGCTTTTGATGCTATGCGTACCAAAAGTCTTTCAACATCAGATAAGAATTACCAGCCCGTATTGAGCATTCGCACTTATAAAGACGAATCCCAAGTGGTACATGTAGAAATTCAAGACAACGGTCCGGGTGTGCCCGACACGATTAAAGAAAAACTCTTTCAGCCGTTTTTCACCACCAAAAAAGGTACCGAAGGCACCGGATTAGGACTGAGCATCACGCACGATATTATCACCAAACACAAAGGAAGCATAGAGGTAACCTCAGAAGAACACCACTTTACGCGCTTTCATATTTATTTACCACAAAATCAAAAATAAAAATAGCTTTATGAAAATATTAGTTGTAGACGACGAAAAAGATGTAGAAATCCTCTTTCGTCAAAAATTTAGAAAAGAAATTAAAACTCAAAATCTTGAACTGGTGTTTGCCTTTTCGGGTCAGGAGGCTTTGGAGTTACTGGAAAAATCGCATCCGCCCGAAGTGATGTATATTTTTTCTGACATTAATATGCCGGGCATGACCGGATTGGAATTGTTAGATAAAGTAAAAGCGCGTTTTCCGCAAATTAAGATTAGTATGATTTCGGCCTATGGCGATACAGAAAATTACAACAAAGCCATTAATTC
>NZ_DAISXK010000084.1:0-3898 GCF_036825875.1 Paucihalobacter sp.
AATTAATCTGTAGTTAAATAATTGAGGGTTAACTATCATTATTAATTGTAAATTTAAGCAGCGAAAGTAGATATTATCTTTTTGTTAAATTATTTTAATCGATAAAGTGATGATTAATTTGTTAAACTTGTTTTTTCCGAAGGTTTGCCTGTCTTGTACGGCACATTTGGCCGACAACGAGTTACATCTTTGCACAGAATGCCGGCATGAATTACCAGTCACCAATATTCATTTTTCAAATGACGATTTTATAAAAAAACTGTTTTATGGAAGACTAAAATTAGAATACGCTACCGCACTTTTGTATTATTCAAAAAAGGGATTGGTGCAAGAGTTACTTCACAATTTAAAATATAGAGGTTATCAAGATGTTGGCCTTTGTTTGGGGGAATGGCTCGGTGCAGAATTAACGGAAGTGCATCAATTTAAAACCATAGACTTGGTAATTCCTGTACCCTTGCACAAATCAAAACAGCGCAAACGCGGGTTTAATCAAGTTACTAAGTTTGGGCAAGCCATTGCGAGCTCGCTTGACATTCCGTATCGCGATAACATATTATTGAAAGTCACCAATACCAAAACGCAGGTGTTTAAAGACAGATTAAAACGTTGGAGCGATTCTGGGGCAGTCTTTAAAATTGAAAACACTGGTCAGATAGAAAACAAACATATATTATTGGTTGATGATATCATCACAACTGGTGCCACAATTGAATCTTGCGCAGCAGAATTACAAAAGGCGAAGAATGTAAAATTAAGTATCGCGACTATGGCAATTGTAAATTAATTTTGTCGTTAAATTATTTTAATATTGTTTCTTTGCGTTTCTATGAAATTACCATTAACAAAATGGCAAACCAACCGCCATGCGCTTCAAAGCTTAAGGCGACGAAGCCGAAAATGGATTATTTGGGCATTCCATGTGACCGCTTAAAAACAATAAATATTTACAGATGAAATTTATAAATAAATACATTAAACAACTTTTTGCACTTTGCTGTGTGTTAGCGGCTTTTGCTTGTGCCAATAGAGGCATGCCTGAAGGTGGTTTAAAAGACACAGAACCACCAGTTATAATTAGAACCATCCCAGAAAATTTCACTACCAACTTTGAAGGTGACGAAATACGCATTTTTTTTGATGAATACGTCAAATTAAAAGACTTACAAAAACAACTCATCGTATCACCACCAATGGAGTCTAATCCAACAATAACACCGATGAGCGTGGCCAGTAAGTACATCACTATAAAAATAAACGACACCTTAGATGCCAATACTACCTATGCTATAAATTTTGGTAACTCAATTGTAGATAACAATGAAGAAAATCCCTATCCCTATTATCGCTATGTGTTTTCAACCGGAACCTATATTGATTCACTTTCAGTGAATGGTGTGGTAATGGATGCAGAAAAACGTGTGACGGATAAATTTATTTCCGTTATGCTTTACGAAGTAGACTCTTCTTACACCGATTCTATTGTTTATAAAAAGAAACCCAAATATATAACCAACACTTTAGACAGCACAACCACTTTTAAAATTGAAAACATAAAGGCTGGAACATATAAACTCATCGCCCTAAGGGAGGAAACTAGCAACTTTACATTTCAGCAAAAAACGGATAAAATCGGGTTTGTAGAGCATTTTATCAATGTGCCAACAGATTCTCTTTACACCATTAGGTTATTTAAAGAGGTTAACGATTTTAAGATGATTAGGCCAAAGCAAATCGCCGAGCAGCGCATTATGTTTGGTTTTGAGGGCGATCCCGAAGGTGTAGATATTAAAATTTTAGATACCGTACCTGATGGCTTTGAATACAAAATATCGAGAGATAAAAAAACCGATTCACTCTATTATTGGTACAAACCACAACTTGAAAAGGATTCGACATTTTTTGTAGTCACAAAAAACACCTACCGCGACACACTTAAGCACCGATTTATGAAAACTGATAAGGATAGTTTAGTGATTACTGGAAACCCCAATGGTGTTTTAGATTTTGCTAAAAAGTTCACCGTTGAAGGCAGCATTCCGTTGGTGAGTTTAGAAGCGTCTTTGGTAAACATCATGGATAGAGATTCGGTGGTAATCCCGTTTAAAAGCAGCTTTAATGAGGCTGATCATTCCTTTGTTTTTGATTTTGAAAAAGAAGAAGCCCAACGTTATAAAATAACAATCTTGCCTGAAGCCATTAAAGATTTCTATGGCAATACCAACGACACGCTAAATTTTCAACTATCCACCAAGCAGAAATCTGATTATGGAAATATTAGGGTGAATTTAATCAATGCGAAACTACCGCTTATTGTTCAGTTGGTAGATGATAAAGGTGAAGTGAAGTATGAGCGCTACACAACCAGCGCGACATTTGTAGATTTTTTTGATGTTACCCCAAGAAATTATTATCTGCGTGCCATTTTTGATACCAACGAAAACAAAGTTTACGACACCGGCAGTTTTTTAAATAAGGTGCAGCCGGAGCGCGTGAGTTACCATCCGGAGGAAATTGAGGTGCGTGCCAATTTTGATTATGTTGAGACGTTTACTTTGTTGGATTGAGATAAATTATTATCCATTTTAAAAACCTCACAGGTTTCTAAAACCTGTGAGGTCTATTCTAATTTGTAATCTCAAACACATCCCCATCATCCAAAAACCGCAATGTATCTCGTGAAGATTGTATGTGTTCCTTTTTTAAAGTTACCAGTGCCACATTTTCTAATTCATGTTTCAGTGTGTCTATTTTATGACCCAACACATCATAAACGCCTGAATGACCACCATAGTGGTGGTTGTTGCCAAACCGTCCAACGCTAACTCGGTCTATTCTATCAGGTATTATAAGAATGTAGATTATAATTATATTGAAAGGGAAAAACACCTCAAAACTTGTAGAAGCCGAATAAATTATTCCTATTCTATTTACAGCTTTTCGGTTCCGCCTTTATGTTGTTCTGCACAAGCAAAAGAATGAATAGATACGAAATTTCGATATTATAATGACGAATAAGCATAACTATTGGTCATTGCAATATTTTGTTTTATCTTTGAAATAAAAATGTTTGATAGAACAATAGAAAACACTATTCGAGAAAAGATTAATGGAGGAAAAGCCATTGTGGTAGTTGGCGCACGCCAGGTTGGGAAAACAACATTGCTAAACGCAATTCTTAAAGACAAAGAATTTTTATTCCTTGATGCTGACGACCCTGCGACACGAAATCTTTTACAAAGCCCAACAACAGAACAGATTAGAACGTTCATCAGTGATTACAAATATATATTCCTTGACGAAGCTCAAAGAATACCTGGCATAGGTTTAACTTTGAAAATCATTACTGACCAATTCAAAAATATTCAGTTGTTTGTTAGTGGTTCGTCTTCATTTGATTTAGGTAACGAATTGAATGAACCATTAACAGGCAGGAAATGGGAATATGAATTGTTTCCCATTTCTTGGGAAGAATACGAAAATAAAATTGGAGTTATAAAATCCGAACAACAAATAGAAAACAGATTGCTTTATGGATTTTATCCCGAGGTTATTAATAATCAAGGGAAAGAACGGGAGACATTGAAAAATCTTGTAAATAGTTATTTGTATCGAGATATTTTGGCATTTTCAGACATCAGAAAACCTGAAGTTCTTGAAAAACTACTGCAAGCCTTAGCTTTACAAATGGGAAGCGAGGTTAATTACAATGAGATTTCACAACTAATTGGCATTAATAAAATTACGGTTCAAAAATACATCGAAATTTTAGAAAAAGGATACATCGTATTTCGACTGCATAGTTTTAGCCGAAATATTCGAAACGAAATAAAACAGAATAGGAAAATCTACTTTTACGACAATGGCATCAGAAATATGATAATTAGCAATTTCAACC
>NZ_DAISXK010000085.1:0-3713 GCF_036825875.1 Paucihalobacter sp.
AGCTCCAATAGATACATATGGCCCAACGGTGCTATTTTTTATATGAACATTTTCACCTATAAAACATGGCTCAATAATATTAGCATTTTCTTTGACTAAACTTTTAGAAATAAGTTGCTCTTCGGCATCTTGGGTAATAAAATCTAGCATTTTTCCGTTGGTTTCGAGCGTAACGTTTTTGTTACCGCAATCCATCCATTCGTCAACCGTTCCGGTTTTAAAAATGCGTCCTTCGGCCATCATGCGTTTGATACCGTCGTTAATTTGATACTCGCCGCCGTTGGTAATGTTTTCGTCTAAAACTTCCTGAAGTTTGCCTTTTAAAACAGCCACATCTTTAAAATAGTAGATGCCAATAACTGCTTGGTTAGACACAAAGGTAGTTGGCTTTTCAACTAACTCCACAATGTTTTGCTGTTCGTTAAGTTTTACCACACCAAAAGCTTCGGGGTTTTCCACTTCTTTGGTCCAAATAACCGCGTCAGCTTCTGGATTTAAATTGAATGTCGCGCGAATCAATGTATCGGCATAAGCAATTACTGCCGGGCCGGAAAGCGAAGGTTTGGCGCACATAATGGCATGCCCGGTGCCGAGTGGTTGATCTTGACGATAAATACTGGCTTTGGCACCGAGCGATTGGGCTAACTGGGTTAAACTATTTACCACATCGTCTCCAAAAAATGCAGGATCGCCTAGAACGAAGGCTATTTCTTCAATAGGTTGTTTTAAAACTTTTACAATGTCTTTGACCAAACGGTGTACAATTGGTTGTCCGGCCACCGGAATTAGCGGTTTTGGAATGGTTAACGTGTGTGGTCTTAATCTGGAGCCGCGTCCGGCCATGGGTACTATTATTTTCATCGAAAAACTCGTTTTTCGTTTCCACGCAAGTGGAAATCTATTTTGTTATTTAAATTCATTTATGATTCGGTTCTTAAAAACACCCCTAAAGTCTCCTCAAGGGGACAATTCGATATCATCAATCCTGATTCTTCTTTCATTTAAATCCCGTACTTCCAAATCCGCCCTCACCACGATCGGTATCTGAAAGCGTTTCTACTTCAATCCATTCGGCGCGCTCATGTTTGGCGATAACCAATTGTGCAATGCGTTCACCATTTTCTATGGTGAAAGGCTCGTTGGACAAATTTACAAGAATTACACCGACTTCGCCACGATAGTCGGCATCGATTGTTCCAGGTGCGTTTAATACCGTGATGCCCTTTTTAGCCGCGAGGCCACTGCGAGGCCTTACTTGTGCTTCGTAACCTATAGGTAGTTCAAGATACAAACCTGTTTTAACGATAGTGCGCTCTAAAGGTTGTAAGGTGATTGATGCCTCTAAAAAGGCGCGTAAATCCATACCAGCTGAGGCTTCTGTTTCGTAATTTGGGATGGGATGATTGGATTTATTGATGAGTTTTATGTTCATATTTTTAATACTTATCGTTTAAGAATTTGACGAATGATGGTTTTTTCTGAATAAATTACAATGCTCAAAAATACAATTAACATTGCAATTCCTAATGTGTAATTGGTTCGGTATAAATAAAAAGAGGTGAAAGACAAGGCAATTGACAATGCCAAATACAAACCAATTTTCTTTAAATTATATGGAATGGGATAGTATTTCCTTCCGAAGTAATAAGACAACATCATCATTAATGCATAAGCCGAAAGTGTTGCAATGGCCGAACCTCTGTAGCTCATAATTGGAATTAACCAAAAGTTCAATGCCAGTGTTACCAATGCGCCAACAACCGAAATATAGGCGCCAAATTTGGTTCTGTCGGTGATTTTGTACCATACAGATAGGTTGTGATAAATCCCTAGACAAAAGTTTGCTAAAAGAATAAACGGTACAATCCACATGGCTTCCCAGTAGGCTTCACTTCTTATGATAATGGGTTTTAAAATATCCGCAAAAACTACAACCGACAACAAAATAACCGCGCCAAAAGCGACAAATAACTCCAAAATTTTGGCATAATTCTTTTGTGGATTTTGAGTGTTGGCATGGCTAAAAAAAAACGGTTCAATGCCTAATCTATAGGCGGTTGCGAATAACGTCATAAACAGTGCTAACTTATAACACGCGGAGTACATTCCTATTTCGGTTTTTGCAATATCTGCAGGTAATAAATAATCGAGTAAAATTCTGTCGAAAGTTTCATTTATAGAAAACGCTACCCCTGCAATTAGCACGGGAATGGCATACTTCATCATTTGTTTCCACAAGTTGGTGTTGAAGTTGAAATTCAGTTTAAAATAGAAGGGTAACATCAATAATAAAGTTACCAAACTTGCAATGAGGTTGGCGATAAAGATATAATTGACTTCAAAATTGGGTTTATATATAGCTTGAAAAATACCAGAATTGGCAGCTAAATCTTTCAGCATTAATAAGAAGAATAAATTTAAGCCAATATTAATTGCTACATTTAAAATTTTGATTATCGCATATTTCATGGGTTGCTGTGTGGCGCGTAACCAAGCAAATGGAATGATGACCAAGGCATCGAGTAGTAAAATCCAAATCACCAAATTGATGTAACTCACATCAAGATTGATGAAATTGGCAATGGCGTTTTGAAAAAATAATGCAATAACTACAAAACCCAGAGTAGATAGTATTAAAGAAATAGTGCTAGTACTGATTACTGATTCTTTATTGGCTTCTTTGTTGTAAAATCTAAAAAAGGCGGTTTCCATGCCGTATGCCAAAACCACATTAAACAACACGAAATAGGAGAAAATAATAGTGACTTTACCGTATTCTGCCACTGAAGCTAGAACACCTTCTGTTGTATATAGCGGGACCAGCAAAAAACTGAGCATACGCGGCAGAACTGTGGCCAGACCATATATTGCCGTTTGTTTAAAAAGTGATTTAAGTGCGCTCAAGCTTACTTTTTTGTTTGCTAAAAGTAGTTATTCTAATAGAGTTTAGCAAAGCAAAATGTGCTTAGGTTTTTCTGGATGTTGTCTTGAAAATATTAGCTGTAAACTCTCGGGCTCTCAAAAAAACGTAAAAAGAAAGGATGACAAGGTATTGTGTAACTGAACCCTTTCAGGGTATTGACCACTAAAAGGGTTTAGAATCAAAATTAAACATACAAATTGAAGGTGTGTTAGTTTTTTGTTATAAGGTTCTTTAAATCTTGTATTTCTTTCTTTATAGTTTTAATTATTAAGAAAACGATAACCATAAAAAACACAATACCAGAAATAATAATATAGGTGTAAAAGCCCGCGGAAAGATTTTCTTTAAAACTCGGCAATAAAATTACAAAGCCAACTATATATAATGCCAAAATAATTGGTGTTGCAACATAATGGATTCTTATCCTGTTCTTATAATGCTTTGTAAGTTTCTGCTTAAATGCCAATGTGCTAAGTGTTACATTTAAAGACCTTAAAGATGAACTGCTATAAAGTTCTAATACAACTCTAACTGTTAGTGAAGCGATCATTAAAGAAAGTCCGAGCATTACCACCGAAACCTTATAAGCCGATATATAAAAGAAAAAGGCGATTAAAACAACTACTGTTATAGAAAGTATAACCGTAGTATAAAGTTGATTTAATTTTAAATTCTTCACCTTGGCTTTTACTTTAATTGCGCCGTCAGTTGGTGTTTTCGGATCATTTTGATTAGTCCATGATGATTTAATATTTTCAAATGTTGTCATGTTGAATGCATTTTAAAAGTT
>NZ_DAISXK010000086.1:0-3414 GCF_036825875.1 Paucihalobacter sp.
TTTGTTGTAAAAGGTCGCCTACACCGGTTGGATTACCTTCATCGTCCATGCTCACCGCTCCGGAAACTTTGATGTGGTTGCCAATTTTAACAGCGTGTGAGTAGCCATAGGCTTTTTCAACTTCAGGTCTTAGCAGAAAATATTCTGGTTGTTGAGATGTTTTCATAATTTTTTTAATAAAAAAAATAGGCCAGACTTTTTTTGTCTAGCCTATTTAGGTTAGTTATTATTGGTTGGATAGTTTTTCGTTAAGGCTCCACAAATAAGCCCAAGAGTTGTCAACAGCACTTCGATACTTAGCTCTTAAATCGTCTGTTTTTTTCTTGCCGTGTACGTTTTCGTATACTTTCCAAGGACCATCGCGTTCTTCATCTAATGCGGCATAACCGTTAAATGAGCTTACCACCATATAATCAGGTGATTGTTCACCACCACCTTCAAATGCATACCATTGTCCACGTGGTTCACCTTCTTTAGTTTTTATAGTACCGGTGATTTCTTTAATAACTTCACTAAACGCTGGACCGTTTTTCACTCTGAAATAGGTTACCCAAACAACTTTAGTATCGGTAGCCATTGTTTTTTTACTCCAATCGGGTAAGGTACTGGCGATGTTATATTCTGATTTTTCAATATGAGGAATGATGAAATTAACAGCGTTCATTGCGCATTTTTCACTTGCCGCGTCTTCTTTATCCATTTCGGCCCAGTTGCTCATCCACCCTGTGAGTCCATAGACACTACCTTCACCTTGTACTCTCGACCAAAAGTTCCATTGGTTGGTACCTTCGTTTTCAACATAGCAGTCTTTCCATTTGCTAACTCCTTCTAAAAATTGGGCGTTATGGCCTTGCTTAACAGTAATTACACTCATCGATAAGAGTGCTTCTTCAAAATTTTGTGCTGTTACCATTAGTGGTAGAATCAGCAGTGCAATACATAATTGTTTCATAATATTTTATTGTTGGTTGATATTCATTATTGAATTTTTTTAAAGAATGCGGGGCCACAGGTAACATCTCCACAAAAACCGTAAGCCCCGATCCTTCTTCTAACCATTGGTTGGTTAAGTGCATTAGGATTTTGAAATACCGATTAACTTAAAACAAAACACATCTAACATTTAGCCTTAAATTTTAATGGTTAGTAATAATATTTTAGATTTTTGATGATCTATTTGTGCAATAAGCATACATTCTAAATACACTGAAATAAGTAGCTTATTAATTTTTTTGGCGTTAAAGACTATTATTTTAAATAAAATATGAGAAGTTAAATTACTAATATTAGCATGATTACAAACTAAAAACAGCAGCTTTGGCAGACTTAATTGGTTGTTGTTAAGTATATACATCTCAAATAATTCATTAGGCTATTAATCAATTATTAGATGCAGGGCTTTTTAATAAAAGCAAGATAAGGCGCTATTTTTTCAATTTCAATCACATATTGATGTGGTTGTTGATATTAAAAAATAGTATCTTTGAGACATCTAACCACCAAATGTTTTGTATTTAAAATTCGGCATATGCTATTTGTTATGGGCATGGTTCTGTTTGCCTGTAATGCTACATTCACAAAATGCCATTCAAGTTGAGATACTTACCACAGAGCAAGGCTTAAATTTCAGGCATGTAAATACCATTGCTCAAGATACCGATGGATTTATGTGGTTTGGTACTAGGCAAGGACTTGCTAAATACGATGGTAATGCCTTTAAAGTATTTGATAATAGTAAGGATAATCCCAATTTTATTCCTTTTGAGGTGTTAATGAGGGTTGAATTCCAAAAGTCAACTAATACCTTATGGTTTACTGCCAATCACAAGTTATTCGCCTTAAATCTCGATACAGAGACTTTACAAGACATAAGTGATGACAGCGACTTGCTCAACAATGAAGTTATAGAAATAGCCTTAGATAAAACCGATAATTTATGGGTGGTAACAGATGAATTCAAGTACGACCAAACCAAGACACAAAATCTGTTAAAATACAACGGTAAATCGTTTCAATTTATAAAATCTCTTGAACGAAAGAGCGCAGGCTTTACATCTTTAGAAATAACACCGGCCAATGAGGTGTGTTGGACCACTATTAATCACGGTTTAACTTTATTTAATCAAAATGGAGAGGTTATTAATCGTAAAATTTTGGATACCTACGATTGGTATGGTTATACCATCCATTTTGGAGCGTCGTTTATGGGGCCTAACGGCAAACATTACTATTTTCCTGAAAGTAAGGGCGGAATTGATGTTTATAACAATTTAGAATTTAATTACAGACTTTTAGAACACGATGCTGTTTTTGTTAATGCCGCTGAAGATCATTACGGCGGTATTTGGTTCTCGGGCAAAAAGGAATTATTTTACCGTGATGCCTCGGGTAATTTAACCGATTATTCTGCTAAAATTGAACAAATATTAGACTTTACTAATATTAATTGTTTGTTTATTGATGCATCAAATTTACTTTGGCTAGGTACCGATAACGGACTTATAAAAGTAAAATTAAAGCCGCAAAATTTTAAACAAATCCTTAAAGTGGATGAGAGTAGTTGGGGTAGAACTTTTAGAAGTATTTTTCCTATAAAGGGTGGCGATATTGCTGCCATGTGCGAATCCGAAAATAAGTTATATCGTATCGACTCTTTTGGCAAAGCTACACCGGTGGTTTTGCCTTATGGAGATCAAAAGTTGAAAGATGCACGTTTTTTTGTAGCAGATACCATAAACAATAAAGCTTATACCGTTACCAATTATTTACTGGAAATTGATTTTAACACACTAAATATTAACTCTTACGGTGCGTATAAACTTTATTTAAATGAAACAAAACCCAATCCCATTATTGGTTTAGAAGATGGCCGATTGTTAACGGGTTTTAAACTTTCAAAACTTATTTTTATTGATCCTGAAACGAAAGATTTTAAGCCTGTTTTGATAGAAGCCCTTGAAGAAGATTACGAAATAAAAACACTCCTTCAAAGTACAATTAATCCTTCTATTGTTTGGATAGGTACTTCTAATCAAGGTTTACTGAAACTTAACTTAAATGGCACTATAGAAGCTGAATATACTATCAGCTCCATGCCTTCTCTTAATAAAAATTCTATTTTAAGTCTATACGAATTAAACAACCAACTTTTTATAGGTACGTTTGGTGGCGGTATTAATATTTTAAACATGCATAAAAATACCATCGAAGTTATTGATAAAGAAGACGGACTATCAGATAACAACGTGGTTTCAATTCTATCAACAGATACCAATAACATAATTGCCGCAACTTACAACGGTTTATCAACTTTTAGTTTAAATAATACCGATCACCATAACTACTATGTAGAAGATGGCCTTACCAATAATGAATTCAACTATACATCTGCTTATAAAGATCAAAAGGGTTATT
>NZ_DAISXK010000087.1:0-3293 GCF_036825875.1 Paucihalobacter sp.
AGCCAATCAACAAGACGATGTGTCGACTGTTATTCGGGGAAACAACCATCCAGTTTTAGACAACATTCCAATTGTTACGATGCGCATTCACAGTATTGGTGGTAAGTTGGTAAATGCCATTAAAGAAGATACCACTTCTACCATTAATAGATGGGTGTTGAATCATGAATTTAGAGCCACTTACCGCGATGCGCTTATTGACTCTGAATCCCTTGAGCAAGGCGAATTTACCGCTAAGGCTGAAAACTTATCAGTCATACCCGTTTCGTTAAGTGATAATTTAGCGAGAGACGCTAAGGTTTCGTTGGGCGATGAATTGGTTTTTAACGTTCAGGGTGTATTAATAAAAACCGTTGTAGGCAGCATTAGAACGGTAGATTGGAGTAGAATACAATTAAATTTCACGGTGTTATTTCCGGCTGGTGTATTAGAAAGCGCGCCGCAGTTTAGAGTATTAACCACGCAAGTTCCCGATGAAAGTGCTTCAGCTATTTTGCAGCAACAATTGGTGAGTCAGTTTCCAAATATTTCAGTTTTAGACCTTAGGAAAATCCTTTCAGTCATAGAAAATCTATTGAATAAAATTGGTTGGATTATTAATTTCATGGCCTTTTTTAGCATTCTTACAGGCGTGATAGTATTATTAGGCGCGGTGAGAACCAGCAAGCATCAACGCATTAAAGAAAGTGTATTGCTGCGAACCATTGGTGCGCAAAGCCATCAAATTTTAAAAATGATTGCTTTGGAATATATTTATCTGGGCATTTTAGGAAGCTTAACCGGAATTATACTATCGTTAGTAAGCAGTCAATTATTAGCACTTTGGATTTTTGAAACGCCTTTTTCGCCGTCGATTATTCCGTTTGTGGTGTTGTTTCCGGGAATTACATTGCTAGTCTTAGTTATCGGACTTACCAATAGTATTAGTGTTATTAAAAATCCACCTTTGCAAGTACTAAGAAGCGAGGCTAGTTAAGATTTTGATTTCTTACAGAAATAAAAAAAGCCGACTCAAAGTATAAGTAGGCTTAATGATTGCTAATAATCATCTATTTAGGCGGAAATCCCGCTAAAATTTTATTGATGGTATTTGTGAGATTTTGTTCTTGAATAGCCTTATCGTTTACAACACCAGTTCCGGTACCCATCCATAATAATTGTTCTTTTTTAGCATCAACCATATTAATTACTAAAGTGCCTTCGGTATAATTGATTTCTCTGGTGTTGGTGGTGCCAATTCCGGTGCCAATTCTCCAGCGTCTTCCGTAAAAGCCACTTAAATCGTAACTTGTAGATTGATAATCCTTTTTATCTTTGGTTTTTAAGCCCAAATCAATCAGCATATCGGGATTCTCAGATTCTGTTAAACCTTTGCTTTTTAAGTTAGAAGCAATGGCATTTAAAATGCGGTTTTTAACCAAGTCATTGGCAGGAAGTTCTTTTGATTCTTTAGTGAAACCAAAGGTTTTATAGTTGTTGAAATTTACGGATCTGTCGTAATCGGACGCTGTTTTCACGGTGTTACATGAGTACAAAAATGCCAAAGCAATGGCAAAACTAAAAAGGTATTTTAATTTCATGTTAGATGCTTTAAAGTTGATAACACTAATATAAAGAGCAATTTAAGTAAATTTATTAAAAGAAATGTATTTTCAAAAGCACAAATTTTTAAACAATCAAATCCGAAGCCAATTCTCTAACGTCAAGGTCGTAAATAATAGTTACTATCAATCCGCTTTGTAAAGTTTTGCATAGAGCTATGGCGTTATTTCCGAAATTCAAGAAGGCCAGAAATTGAATTGATGTCGCATCACTTGAATTTAATTTCGACATTCTCTACAGGTACCAAACAACATAATTTCTGCCTTGTCAATTTGGTGATTTGGAAATAATGGCATTGGAACTTTTTCAGAAAGACAAGCTACCTTACCACAGCATTTACATTGAAAATGCGGATGTAAATCTAAATGATGGTTTTTAGTACAGTCATGACATTTGGCATACCATCTTAAGCCGTCACTATCGGTAAATGAATGTGTAAATCCATTTTTTTCTAGTCGTTCTAAAATTCTATAAACTGTGGTTTTATTCATGTCATTTTTGAGTCGAGACACTAATTCCACTACAGACAAGGCATTTTCAGCTTCATTGAAAATACTCATAATAATATCAACCGATTTCGTTTTTCTTACAATTCCCATTATGTAAAGTTAAAACATTATTTTAATCTGCCACGTCACATGCTTCTAAAAGCATATAATGAAGTTCGGTGTTTTTCATAAATCCTTTTAATAAATGACTTCCGGGTCCATAAGCTGCCAATTCAACATAATCACCACTATGGTTGTCGGATATCCAACCTATTGAATGGTAGTCTTGCTGCATTATCGACAAAAGTTTAAAGGGCAAATTTTTGTAGTTGTATAAACCAGTTTCCAGTTTTTCAAGATTTTTATAATAATCTAAGATGAATAATGCCTGTTTGTTAGAAATGGTGTAATTATTAGCTTCCTTAATGATATCTTGTACTTTCGTTGTCGAATCGTCTTTGGTAAGGTTATTCAAAATCCATTCGTTGGTGTATTTGAAGGTCTGCAATCTGTCGAAATTTTCATTAACATTTTTGCCGTACATCATTCCTGGATTTGCATTGCCGTGGTCTGTTGTAATGACCACAAGGGTTTCACCATCTTCTTCAGCAAATTTTATAGCAACTTCTATGGCATCATCAAAAGCCATTTGGTCGTATAACAAACCGGCAGCGTCGTTTGCATGTGCCGCCCAATCTACCTTACCAGCTTCAACTTGCAACACAAATCCATTGGCAGAACCCTTTAAATGTTCTAGGGCTACTTCCGTCATTTCTTTGAGCGTTGGTACATGCTTATATAAATCCTTATTGGATTGTCTGTCGATTTCATAAGGCAAAGCACCTTCGCAAAATAGGCCTAGTAATGGCTGATTATTGTTGATAGAGTTTAATTCGTCTCGTACCTTGACGATGTTATAATTTTTACTTCGGAAGGCGGCGTACAAATCTTTATTATCTGCTCTGAATTTAGGGTCAAAATAACGTTGTCCGCCACCCATAATGACTTGTAAGTCTAATTTCAGATACTTTTCTGCAATCCCATCTTGGTCATTTCTACTTTTGCTGTTTACGCAAAATCCTGCTGGTGTGGCATGGGTTGCATAAACGGTGGTTACAATACCCGCTTTCTTTCCGGCATTTATAAATTTTTGCCAAATGGGCTGGTGTTCAATGCCGCCTCTACCTATATTGATTCCACCGT
>NZ_DAISXK010000088.1:0-2617 GCF_036825875.1 Paucihalobacter sp.
AAGGCATTATTTACATCGGTGAAGGCGGATTGGGTGTTCCTCAAAGAAAACCATTTCCAGAAAGATGGTATTTTGGTGAAGAAAGTATTGTGGAAAGCAAGCATCATTTATGGAAAGTTTCTGTTAATGATTCTATCGCCAAGGTTACTGCCTTTGGAATTGATCAGGATACCTTACACACCTTTAATATCACTCCAAAACCTTTTGTAGTTGAAAGTATTGTCAACTAATTTTACCTTAAAAGGTGTTGCCAGTATAGCGCAAGTATTAAAATTTACACTTGCAATTTATATCATTGCATTTTGCTTACAACTTCAAAAAGGAGCTGTTATTAGTTCTGTTTTGGTGGTCGAAAATGCCTACAGCGAATCATTTGCATTTTGGGTAGAAAAGAGCGTAGCAATTGTGCTGATAATTTGTTTGATTGGTATATTTTTTAAGAAAACATACAAGCTGTGTTTATGTATTATCACCGTGTTCCTTATTGGCTATGCCTTACTTAACTACCTAAATGGCGGCAAGGCACTTTTAGAATTAACATTAATTTCAGCAATCTCTAAATGGTGGTTGCCGATTTTAACTTGGTACGCCATTAGTCATTATAACAATAAAAAACTCAAATTTAGTTCTTGGTTTTTGTTCGCTATTCAGCTATCTGTTTTTTTAATTTTTATGTCGCATGGGATGGGATGTTTCTCGAAAAATCCTTTATACATTGATTATATTTTAGGATTTTTTGGGGATTATACATCTTTATCAGTGAAACAAAACCAAGCAGAACAGATGTTAGATATCATTGGTATTATCGATGTAATAGTAGCCGTTTTGGTTTTAATAAAACCATTTAAAGCGCTGATATACTGGTTGATTTTTTGGGGATTCCTAACTTCATTACTGAGAATTGTTGACGCTAGTATTTTAAACTACATCGAGTTTTTAATGAGAGTTCCACATTTTGGATTACCAATTGTGATGTTGATAATTTGGAATGAAAAAGCAAAGGCTGAAACTTATTCTTCCAGCCCGAGTTTATCTAAGTCGTAAAAGTAGAAGTTTCGCTCGTCGTTCATAGCCACAAACAGGCCGCTTTTAAAAGTCGCGTTTAATGGCACAGCGACCACATCACAGCCATCCGTTTGTTTGGTGGTGAGGTTTATTTCTTTGATAAATTCGTTGGTTTCTCTCGAAAATATATTAAAAGTCTGAGCCTGTTGGTTAGACACAATGATATAGCCTTTTTTACCTTCTAAAGCTACAATAGCAATGCCTTCGTTATCGCGTTTAAAAGTGTCGCCACCAAAAACACTAATTTCTTCGTTACCCATTGCTGGTTCTGCATGATATTTTCTCACGCCAAAGATTTCATCTGAATAATATACAAACCCAAGCGCATCGTCTACGGCAATGGCTTCAATCTCTTTTTTTCCGCTGTAGTTTCCAAATTTTCTCACCAAGGTTAAATCCACTTTGCCTTCTACATATTCAATTTTGTACTGATACAAATAGCCTTCCTTGGGTCCGTCTTTTCGGCCAACAATGGCGTAAAGTGAACCATCTTGGGCGGACTTGTACAAACTTATTCCCATTGGCAACCTGAACTCTAGATTGGCTTCATCCTCAAAAACAGGAAATCCTCCATTATCCAACGGACGCATATCTGGCACTGAAAAAAGTCTAATTTGTTGGCGTTCTCTTTCGGTAAAGGCCATGATGTCTATCGTTAAAGAATCATTGATATTAAAACCTTGACGAATGTCCACATTATTGGGTCTTTTTAAGCCTCTTATGGTTTTGCTTTCTATGATTTTCCCATTCAAATCATAGGCGTAAATTGCACCATCGGTATCCTTATCAGTACCGAAAACAATACTTTCTTCCCGGTTTTTGTAGTTTATCCAAATGGCTGGATCATCGGTATCATGGAGTGATTTTTCAGTGATAACATCTGGAAAGATTTCTGGTAAGTTTTTGGTATTACAAGCAAAAAGAATACTTGATAAACTGATTATTAATATTAGTTTAAAAAAATGCTTTGTCATTATATTAGTTTTTTATTTTTTTAGTAGAGATGAAATAAAAAAAGGGCAACTTCATTGCTGAAATATGCCCCTTTTTTGCATCAATTTACAACTTAAAAAAGATCGTATTTCAAGCCAAAGGTTAAACGTCTTTCGTAGTATTCCATTTGCTGAGTTCTGTTTCTCACACCTTGGAAATAACGCAATGGCTGATTGGTAATGTTATTTAAATCCGCATAAATACGCAGGTTTTTGTTGATGGCATAGGTCACATTAAAGTCTAAAAAGAATTGTTGGTCGTAGTAACGATCTTCAAAACTATTTCCACCAAGTTCATCAATGTAAGCATCAGAAAAGTTTGCTGACAGTCTTGCGGTAAATTTATTGTCACCATAAGACAAAGACGCGTTAAACATGTTTGGTGTAGCTCCTGGTAAGTCAAGATCACCTCTTACATCACCATCTTCGTTTCTGATACCGTTAGCTTTTGAATTGAGGTAAGTATAGTTTAAAAAGATGCTGAAATTTTTAGCAAATCCAGGTAAGAAATCTAACTGACGCTGTAAAGAAACTTCAGCACCTGTAACATAAGCATCATC